>JAPLPC010000121.1:0-2129 GCA_026400425.1 Hyphomicrobiales bacterium
ACCGTCACGATTGATGAGTTCAGCCGTCTTCTTGCGACAGACCAGGGTCACGTTATGCCCAGCCATGAGCAGTTTGGTTGCCAGCAGCGAGCCGTAGGAGGCTCCAAGAATGAGGATGTTGCGCGCCACGATGTTTCCGTCCCTTAGGATTGCGATGGCTCCGGTTTGATGCAGCCCGGCGCCGTTGTGGATTATGTATACCACCTTATCCTGTCAGAGTGGGCTAGGCCAGTCGCTTGGCGTGCGCCATCGGGCCACCATGGTGGCGCTGGGTAGAGCGATGGAGGGATGATGCAGGGGGGTAGCCTTAGGCGGGAGTGGCCTTAGGCGGCCGTGCCTGTTTGCGCGGACCAGCGTCGGCTCAGCTCGAACGGCTGTTCGATGGTGATTTTGGCGCAGCCGAGATCGCTTGCGATATGCCCGGTCGAGGCGACGATGGCGCGGTCGATCTGCGATCCCGGAATTTGCGCCACGATCAACTGCGCGATGCAGAGCTGGCGTTGGCCCTTGATGTCCAGATCGACACGGTAGGCGAACATGGCATGGACGATGTTGATGCGATCGCGGATGATGATCAAACGCGTCGGGTCATCTCCCCGCATGCGGCGGCGGACGAAATCGCGCCACGCATCGAGCGTGATACTGGCATCGTGAAGATAGACCAGCGGATAGGCCAGAGGCGCCTCCGCCCAGGTCATCGGGTGGGCCTGAAATTCCTGGTCGTGAACGCTCGTTTCTCGCATGGGGAACAAAATGTACGGCGAGCGGGCACTGCGGCATTGATCTGCATCAAGGCGGCGTCGATTGATCAATGTCAAAACGCACAAAATGGCATAAAGCAATGAATGGACTTGGCTGCTATGACCCTCGCAAGCTTAGACATGACCAAGGAACACGCCATGCCCTTCGCTGAAGTCCCGGTCGTCAAATGCGATACGGCGGAATGCAAGCATGCGCGAGGGGGCGCTTGCGACGACTGCAAGGTCCGCCTGTTCAGCGTCTGCGCCGCGCTCGAGCTCCATGAGCTGGAAGAACTCGACCGTCTCAGCCAGATCAAGAACTATCCGGCCAAGACCATGCTGTTCGATCAGGGCGCTCAGGCCGGCGCCGTGTTCAATGTCACCGAAGGTGTGATCCGGCTCTACAAGTCGCTGCCCGATGGCCGCCGCCAGATCGTCGGCTTTGCATTGCCCGGCGATTTTCTCGGCCTCGCAATGATGGACCGCTACGGCGTGGCTGCCGAGGCCGTCAGCCAGGCGCGAGTCTGCCGTTTTTCCCGTTCGGCCTTTCTCACCTTCGTCGATGGCAAACCGCATCTGCTGCGTCGCATGCATGAATTTGCCGGCCACGAACTCAGCCTCGCGCAGGACCAGATGCTGTTGCTTGGTCGCCGCAACGCCGACGAGAAGGTCGCGGCTTTCCTGCTCAACCTGCAGACGCGCTACGCACGGATCGGCCATAAGTCGGTTCACGTGCCGCTGCCCATGAGCCGGCAGGACATTGCGGATTATCTCGGCCTGACCATCGAGACCGTCAGCCGGACGCTGACCAAGCTCGCCAAGGAGAAGGCGCTGGTGGTGGTGCCCGACGGCGTCCGCCTGCTGTCCATCGAACGCCTCGACGCACTGGCGGCGGCCTGACGCCTGGACGACTTGATCCATCACAAGGCATTTCGCGCGTCGGCGACGCACGCTGTTCTCCACCGATCCAAGGACGATCCAAGGAGAAGAGCGATGCCGTTCGAGAGTGTGCTTGTCACCTGCGCCGTGGTCGCCGTTTTCGTGTCTTTTGCCCTGCCGCTGGCCTGGGCCTCGCATCAGACCTCGGGCAAGCTCTAGCCAGCGAAGCCTGGCCAAGCCACGCCAGACCCAGGCGTCGTGTGCCATCGCGGATTGCCGCGATGAAGGCTGATTTGTCTCCCAAAACATGCCATGAAACGGTCCCGACCGCGGCTGCGCTCGCGCGGGACATTGGCATGCGAAGGAGAATTCATGGCTGCTCACGTCGATCCGCTGGCCGGTCAACCCATCGATCCCTCCCGGCTGGTCAACGTGCCGCGGCTCGTGTCGGCATACTTCGCAGGCAAGCCCGATCCCGCCATTGCCACCCAGCGCGTCGCCTTCGGCACC
>JAPLPC010000121.1:2171-6765 GCA_026400425.1 Hyphomicrobiales bacterium
ACGAGAATCATATTCTGGCCGTCAGCCAGGCGATCTGCGACTACCGCAAGGGCGCCGGCATCGACGGCCCGCTGTTTCTCGGCATCGATACCCATGCGCTGGCCGAACCGGCAATGGTGTCGGCGCTCGAAGTGTTCGCCTCCAATGGCGTCCATGTGATGGTCGATCAGGACGGCGGCTATACGCCGACGCCGGTGATCTCCCACGCCATTCTGACCTACAACAAAGGCCGCACGTCCGGCCTCGCCGACGGCGTCGTGGTCACGCCCTCGCACAATCCGCCGGAGGACGGCGGCTTCAAATACAATCCGCCCAATGGCGGCCCGGCCGACACCGATATCACCGGTCTCATGGAGAAGGCCGCCAACGGCTTCCTCGAAGCCGATATGGCCGGCGTCAAGCGCATCTCTCTGGCGCGTGCGCGCGGCTCCGAATTCGTCAAGCCATATGACTATGTCACGCCCTATGTCGCCGACCTCGCTCATGTCGTCGATATGGATGCCATCCGCAACTCGGGCGTGAAGATCGGCATCGATCCGCTCGGCGGCGCCGGCGTGCATTACTGGGAACCGATCATCGCGCGCTACAAGCTCGATGCCACCATCGTCAACACGGCGATCGATCCAACCTTCCGCTTCATGACGCTGGACTGGGACGGCAAGATCCGCATGGACTGCTCGTCGCCCTATGCGATGGCGCCGCTGATCCATATGCGCGACAAATTCGATGTCGCTTTCGCCAATGACACCGACGCCGATCGCCACGGCATTGTCACCCGCACCGGCGGCCTGATGAATCCGAACCATTATCTGGCGACGGCCATCGACTATCTGTTTACCCATCGCCCGCATTGGCGTGCGGACGCCGCCGTCGGCAAGACCATCGTCTCCAGCGCGATCATCGATCGGGTGGTGAAGAAACTCGGCCGCAAGCTGGTGGAGACGCCGGTCGGCTTCAAATGGTTCGTCAACGGCCTCGAGGACGGCTCGTTCGGTTTCGGCGGCGAGGAGAGCGCCGGCGCGTCATTCCTGCGCCAAGACGGCACCGTGTGGACCACCGACAAGGATGGTCTGATCCTCGGCCTGCTGGCGGCCGAAATCACCGCCGTGACAAAGGAAAATCCGAGCCAGCGTTTCGACAAGCTGACCCAGGAATTCGGCAAGCCTTACTATGAGCGTATCGACGCCGCGGCAACGCCCGATCAGAAGAGCGTGTTGAAGAAGGTGACGCCAGCGCAGATCGGCATGACCGAGCTGGCCGGCGATCCCGTCACCGTCACCGAGAGCAATGCCTCCGGCAACGGCCAGAGTTTTGGCGGCATCAAGGTGAGCACCGCCAATGGCTGGTTCGCTGCCCGCCCATCGGGTACCGAGGACGTCTACAAGATCTACGCCGAAAGCTTTCGCAGCGAAGATCACCTCAAGCAGATCCAGACCGATGCCCAGGCGGCGATCGGGAAGGTGTTTGCGAAATAGGCTCCGGCCCATCCGCCGTCATTGCGAGGAGCGAAGCGACGCGGCAATCCATTTTCTGCTTCGACAGAGAAACAGTGGATTGCTTCGTTGCAATGGTTTCTTGCAATGACGGCTTTGATTGACGAACACTCCTCAACAAACAACCGGATCAACCGGCATCAAGGGAAGAAATCATGTCGCGCAAGACCCCCGATCAACTCCGCAGTGCCCGCTGGTTCGCGCCGGATGACCTGCGCTCGTTCGGCCATCGCTCGCGCGCGATGCAGCAGGGTTATGCGCCGGAGGAGTGGAGGGGGCGTCCGGTCATCGCCATCCTCAATACGTGGTCGGACGCACAGCCCTGCCACATGCACTTCAAGACGCGGGTGGACGATGTGAAGCGCGGCATCCTGATGGCCGGCGGGTTTCCGATGGAATTGCCGGCACTGTCGCTGTCCGAAAGCTTCCTCAAACCGACCACCATGCTCTATCGCAACATGCTGGCGATGGACGCGGAGGAATTGCTGCGCGGTCATCCCGTCGATGGCGTGGTGCTGATGGGCGGCTGCGACAAGACCACGCCGGGCCTGCTGCTCGGTGCCACCAGCGCCGGCTATCCCGCGATCTATCTGCCGGCCGGGCCGATGCTGCGCGGCAACTGGAAAGGCAAGACGCTCGGCTCCGGCTCCGATGGCTGGAAATACTGGGACGAGCGCCGGGCCGGCAATATTTCCGAAAAGGAATGGCTGGAAGTCGAAGGCGGCATCGCGCGCAGCTACGGCACCTGCATGACCATGGGCACCGCCTCGACGATGACGGCGATCGCGGAGTCGATCGGCATGACGCTGCCCGGCGCATCGTCGATTCCTGCGGCCGATGCCGGCCATATCCGCATGGCGTCCGCCTGCGGCCGCCGCATCGTCGAGATGGTGTGGGAGGATCTCACCCCCGCCAAGATCCAGACCCGACAGGCGTTCGAGAACGCCATCGCGGTGGCGATGGCGATGGGCTGCTCCACCAATGCCATCATCCACCTGATCGCGCAGGCGCGCCGCGCCGGGCAGGATATCGGCCTCGACGATTTCGAGACCGCGAGCCGCAAGGTGCCGGTGATCGCCAATGTCCGGCCGTCCGGCGACACCTATCTGATGGAGGATTTCTTCTATGCCGGCGGTCTGCCCGGTCTGATGAACCGCATCAAGGATCACCTGCATCTCGACGCGATGACCGTCACAGGCAAGACGTTGGGCGAGAACATCGCCGGTGCAGAGGTGCATAACGACGACGTCATCCGCACCGTCGACACTGCGATCTATGCTGAAGGTGCGCTCGCGGTGCTGAAGGGCAATCTCGCGCCCGACGGCTGCGTGATCAAACCCTCGGCTTGCGATCCGCGTTTTCTCAAACATACCGGTCCGGCGCTGGTGTTCGATGACTATCCGAGCATGAAGAAGGCGATCGATGACGAGAGCCTCGACGTCACCGCCGATCATGTCCTGATCCTGCGCAATGCGGGACCGCAGGGCGGGCCGGGCATGCCGGAATGGGGCATGCTGCCGATCCCGAAAAAGCTGGTGAAGCAGGGCGTGCGCGACATGGTGCGGATTTCCGACGCGCGCATGAGCGGCACCAGCTACGGCGCCTGCATCCTGCATGTGGCCCCGGAATCCTTCATCGGCGGTCCGCTTGCGCTGGTGCGGAACGGCGACATGATCTCGCTGGACGTGGACGCCCGCACCATCGATCTAGATATCTCGGATGAAGAGATGGCGGCGCGCCGTGCGGCATGGACAGCGCCCGAGAAAAACTACGAGCGCGGCTATGGCTGGATGTTCTCCAGGCACATCCAGCAGGCCAATGAGGGCTGCGACTTCGATTTTTTGCGCAGTGATTTCGGTGGACCGGTGAAAGAGCCGTCGATTTATTAGCACCACGCTCATCATTCCGGGGCGCGCCGCAGGCGCGACCCCGGAGCCTCGGCGTGCTTGGCGCGCCCGACCGCGTGGGGGTCTGTGTATGTCTGTGCGTCCGCCACGGAACCCGCAGGCCGCACCTGCCGTTGTCAGAGTCGACATCCAACGGCTGGGCCCATACATGCGCATCACCTCTATCGCTATCACCTTGGCGCTCCTCGCCACGCCGGCCCTCGCCAAGGACGACAAGCGAGCCGTCACGACTGACGCGGTCAATGCGGCCGCCTTTACCGGCAAGCTGCCCTCCGATGCCAAGGAACATCCGTTGGCAATAAAGGTGCAGGTCCTGCTCGACCGCCTGCATTTCTCGCCCGGCGAGATCGATGGCCTGTTCGGCGACAATGTCGAAAAGGCGCTGGTGGCTTTTGCCGAAGCGAACGGCTTGCCCTCGACCAAGGTGCTGACGCCGGAGATCTGGGACAAATTGCAGGCGTCATCGCGCGAGCCCGTGCTCACCGACTATACGCTGACCGAGAAGGATGTCGCAGGCCCCTTCCTCGACAAGCTGCCGGTCAAGATGGAGGCGATGAAGTCGCTCAAGAAGCTAAGCTACACCAGCGCCGAGGAGGTGCTGGCCGAGCGATTTCACATGAGTCGTGATCTGCTCGAAGTGCTGAATCCGAAAGCGAAATTCGACAAGGCGGGCGAGACCCTGACCATCGTCAAACTATCCGATCGCCAGCCCGACAAGGCCGCGCGGCTCGAAGTCGATAAAGTGCGCCAGACCGTGAAGGCCTTCGGCGCGGATGGTGCGTTGCTCGCCTTTTATCCCGCCAGCGTCGGCAGCGAGGAGAAGCCGACGCCGTCCGGCGTGTTGAAGGTGACGTCGATCCACGCCAATCCGGTCTATCGCTACGATCCCAACTACAAGTTCAAGGGTGTCAAAAGCAAAAAGCCGTTCACTATCGCAGGTGGCCCCAACAATCCCGTCGGCTCGATGTGGATCGGTCTGTCCGAGAAGAGCTACGGCATCCACGGCACCTCCGATCCCTCGCGTGTCAGCAAGAGCGACAGCCACGGCTGCGTGCGGCTGACCAACTGGGACGCCGAGCGCGTCGCGGCCGCGATCACCAAGGGTGTCGAGGTCAGTTTCGTCGATGGCAAGCAGGCGGCGCGCTAGTTCACCCGCGATATCCGGCTCAGCGGTGCCGGCGCGACCGGGCTGTT
>JAPLPC010000598.1 GCA_026400425.1 Hyphomicrobiales bacterium
TGCTGGGCGGCCTCCGCCTTGGCGAGGCGCAGCTTGCCGAGTTCCGAATAGACCTTCTCGGAGGCTTTCTCGCGGATGTGGCAGGTGTTGAGGATCACCAGATCCGCGTCGTCGGCGTTCGCCGTCTCCACAAATCCCTCAGGGGCCAGCGTGTCCACCATGCGCTGCGCATCGTAGACGTTCATCTGGCAGCCAAAGGATTTGATATGCAGCTTGCGCGGCGCGGTCATGAAACCTGACAATTGAGGATAGCGCGTCTCGCGCATGAGTATGGGTACAGACCCTGCAGTTATAGGCTTGCGCCCACAAAATCCAGCGCCACAAGCAAAATATAACCGTTACAACGGGTTACGCCGGGTCGAAGGCCCGTGTTCCGGGCCGGCCGGCGGCGATCAGGCCCGGCAGCCGCTGCATGTCGTCGAACACCAGATGGGCGCCGGTGGCTTGTAGTGCGGCCGCGGTGTCTGCCCCGCAATGGGCGCCGCCATGGAAACCGAACACCGTCATGCCCGCCGCGGCGGCGCCGGTGACGCCGTGGATGCTGTCCTCGATCACCACGCAACGGGCGGGATCGGCGCCCATCTGCGCTGCGGCGAACAGGAACAGGTCGGGCGCCGGCTTGCCGCGCTCCACCTGCAGTCCCGAATACACGATGACGCCACGCATTTTTTGTGGCTAAGCCCGGCCAGCACCTCGGCGATGCCCGCCACCGGCTGTAGTTGCGCGCCGAACACCCGGTCGATGGTCGCCTTTAGTTCGACGGTGTAGTCGTCCGGCAATACGCGGCCCAGTTCGGCCTCGACTTCGGCCCGCGCCTCGCGTGCCGAGCGGCCGAGAAAGCGCTCATGCACCTGCGCGGTGGTGATCGGATAGCCATAAGCCGTCAGCACCTCCGCATGCACCACGCAGGCCAGCGCCTCGCTGTCGACCAGCACGCCGTCGCAATCGAAGATGACGAGGTCGAAGCTCACTGCTCGGACTTATCCTCGTCGAGCGGCACGCAGTACAGTTCGAGCCGGTGATCGACCAGTTTGTAGCCGAGCTTGGCGGCGACCTCGGCTTGCAGTTTCTCGATCGCCTCGGAGGTGAATTCGATCACGGTGCCGTCGCGCAGATTGATCAGATGATCGTGATGCGCGTCGCTCATGGTCTCGTAACGCGCGCGGCCCTCGCGGAAATCGTGACGCTCGATGATCCCAGCATCCTCGAACAATTTGACTGTGCGATACACCGTCGAGATCGAGATCTTGTCGTCGATGGCGACGCAGCGGCGATACAATTCCTCGACGTCGGGATGATCGTCGGCTTCCGCCAGCACGCGCGCGATCACGCGGCGCTGCTCGGTCATGCGCATGCCGGTGGCGGCGCAGCGCGTCTCGATGCTGCTGACCTTGGAAGATGTCGATTTCAATGCCGTCATGGGTCCCGTCTCGCGTGGCTTCTTTTGCCACCGGGACGCGCTCAGGACAAGTCGCGGCGCATGATCAGGGCGTTCAATTCGGTGCCGTCGGCGTCCTTGTAATAGCGCGCACGCTGGCCCACCACCGTGAAGCCTGTGCGCTCGTAGAGCCGTCGCGCCGGCGTGTTGTTTTCCTCGACTTCGAGGAAAACGGTGCGCACGCCGCGGCCCGCAAGATGGCCGAGATGGGTAACGAACAGGTCGCGCGACAATCCGCGCCCGCGCTGCTCCGGCGCCACGGCAATCGACAGGATTTCGGCTTCGTCGGCTGCTATCCGCGACGCCGCAAATCCGATCAGCCGGCGGCCCTGGCACAGCCGATGAATCAGCGTGTTGGATTCGCGCAGCATCTGGTCGAATTCGCCATCGCCCCAGCCGCGATGAAACGAGGCCGCATGCAGCCGTGCCAGTTGCGCCGAGTCCCGTGGCGATGCTGGCTCGACCACTGCGGGCCGGCGGCGAAAGCGCTGCAACAAGCGATCGAAGATCATGGCGCCGGCGGGGTTTGGCCAAGCGCGCCCATCAGGCTGGATTGCGGCTTGGCGTCGGGCGCGCGCAAATAGAACGGCCGTGCCAGCGCGGCCTGCGGATCGACGGCGGCACCGAGCCATGCCACCCAGGAAATCTCCGGGGCGGGCTGCTCGGTCACGGCAACCGGTTGGGGCGCATCGGCGGGCCAGCGCGCAGCCAGCATCGCGGCGGCATTGCCGATCAGGTGCGGCGCGCCGAACCGGGCCGCGTCGAGCGCTTCGTCGATCGGGATGACGCAAGGCCGCTGCAGCGACGTGCCATTGCCGCTGACCGCCTGGAAATACACGTGGTCATGGCGCGCATCGATCACGGCGAGCACCGGCGCGTCGCCATTGCGGCTTACCAAGGGCGCGGCATAGGCGGCGAGGGTAGTGACGCCGACCACCGGCTTGGCGGCGGCGAGGCCGATGCCGCGGCCGGCCGACAGCCCGACGCGCAGGCCGGTGAAACTGCCGGGCCCGGTGGTGACGGCGATCCGATCGAGCTCCGCGAAGGCGGTACCTGACTGCTGCATCACCCGCGCCAGCAACGGCATCAGCGCCTCGGCGTGGCCGCGCTTCATCGGCAGCGATTCATGGGCGAGCAGTTGTCCGGTTCGGGTGTCGAGCACGCCGGCGGCGCAGGCATCGAGGGCGGTATCGATGGCGAGAATGAGCATGTCAGCAGCGGGTCCGTGGCACCGGCAAGGCGCAGGTTGATTGGCTCGCACAATATACCAAGCCGGGCAATGGCACACGACGCCCGGGCCGCGCCTTCGCCCGGCCGGCGCATCCGTATGCCTAAATTGCCTATCTTTGCGACAAAGATATTAGACGGACCGGTGACAACGGCGCGCGACCTTGTAACGGCTGCCTCGACGCGTTGGTGTTCCGACGCGGCGATCTATCGCCGCTTGTGAGAACATTTTTAACCATCGGTTTCACATGGTGGAACGGGGGATGGCCGTCGCGGTTATTGCGCACCGAAGCTCCATTACTCCAGGCATTTTCAGAAAGTCATTCGATGTTTCAATGGTTGAAGGCGAACGCAGCGCGCAGTGCGCTCGCCCAGGCGATGGCGTTCGACAAATCGCAGGCACTCATCGAATTCGCTCTTGATGGGACGATCGTCACGGCCAATGAGAACTACCTGGCTACGATGGGCTATGTGCTCGGCGACATTCACGGCAGGCACCACAGCATGCTGGTGTCGCCGCATCACCGCGACAGCGCGGCATATCGCGAATTCTGGGCGGCGTTGAATCTCGGCGTTCATCAGTCCGGCGAATTCAAGCGCCTCGGCAGCAATGGCCGCGAGGTCTGGTTCCAGGGGGCCTACAATCCGATCCTGGACGACGCCGGCAAGCCGGTCAGGGTCGTCCAATCCTGCAACGACATCACCGCGCAGAAATTGCGCAGCCTGGACGACAGCGGCAAGGTCGCGGCGATCGAACGCTCGCAGGCGATGATCGAGTTCGATCTGGACGGCACGATCCTGTCAGCCAACCAGCTGTTCCTCGATACCATGGGCTATGTGCTGCAGGACATTCGCGGCAAGCATCACAGCATGTTCGTGCTGCCGGCCGATCGCGACAGCTCTTCTTACCGTGCGTTTTGGGCGGCGCTCAATCGCGGCGAATCTCAGGCTGCGGAGTTCAAGCGGGTCGGCAAGGGTGGCGCGGAAGTGTGGATCCTGGCCACCTACAATCCAATTCTCGATGAGAGCGGCAAGCCCATCAAGATCGTCAAATTTGCTTCGGACGTGACCGAGCAGAAGCTGCTTGCGGCGAACTTCTCCGGTCAGATCGAGGCGATCGGCAAATCGCAGGCGGTGATCGAATTCAATCTCGATGGCACCGTGCTCAATGCCAACGACAATTTCCTGTCGGTGCTGGGTTATGCGCTATCCGAGATTCAAGGCAAGCATCACAGCATGTTCGTGCCGGTCGAAGAGCGGGGCGGCGACGCCTATGCCGCGTTCTGGGCAAGCCTGCGACGTGGCGACTATCAGACCGCCGAATATCAACGCGTCGGCAAGAACGGCAGGCAGGTCTGGATTCAGGCGTCGTATAATCCGATCATGGATCTCAACGGCCAGCCCTACAAGGTCGTGAAATATGCGTCCGATGTCACCGCGCAGGTGATCGCGCGCATGAAAAGCGAGCGCGTCCGCGGCATGATGGAATCAGTCGCTGCAGGTGCCGAGGAACTGAGCGCGTCGGTGCGTGAGATTTCCGACACCATGGTGAAGTCGCGCGACACCGCGATGTCCGCGGTCGGCAAGGTCGATGTCGCCGATGGTCAGGCGCAACGTCTCACCTCGGCGGCCCAGGCGATGAGCGGCATCGTCGAGTTGATCGGCAATATCACCGGGCAAATCAATCTGCTCGCCCTCAATGCGACGATCGAATCCGCCCGTGCCGGCGAAGCCGGTCGTGGATTTGCGGTGGTCGCCTCGGAGGTCAAGAACCTCGCCACTCAGGCCAAACAGGCGACCGATCGGATTTCCAACGAGATCAGCAGCCTGAATGGTATTTCGAGCGACGTCGTCCATGCGCTGAATGCGATCAAAACCGAGATTCAAAGCGTCAGCGAATATGTCAATGCCACCGCAGCCGCCGTCGAGCAGCAAAGCGTGGTGACCAGTGGGATGTCGAACAGCATGCTGCGCGCGGCGGAAGAAGCCGCCAGTATCGGACACTGATGCCCCGAACTTCTCCCCGCGAGCGGGGAGAAGTAAAACTACATCGGGCGGACTTCCTGCACTTCCGGCACGAAATGCTTGAGCAGGTTCTGGATGCCGTGCTGCAGCGTCGCGGTCGAGGACGGGCAGCCGGCGCAGGAACCCTTCATGGCCAGATAGACGATGCCGTCCTTGAAGCCGCGGAAGGTGATGTCGCCGCCGTCATTGGCGACGGCCGGGCGCACCCGCGTCTCGATCAGATCCTTGATCGTGTCCACGGTCTCGGCATCGGTCTCGTCGAAGAACTCGTCTTCGTCGGAGATGTCGCCTTCCGGCGCACTGCCATCGGCGAGCAACGGCGCGCCCGACATGTAGTGTTCCATGATGGCGCCGAGGATTGCCGGCTTGAGGTGCTGCCAGTCGCTGTCGTCCTTGGTGACGGTGACGAAATCGGCGCCGTAGAACACGCCGGTGACGCCTTTCACGGCGAACAGTTTTTCCGCCAGCGGCGAACGCGCGGCGGCGTCCGGCGTGGTGAATTCCATGGTGCCGCTGGTGAGCACGTCCCGGCCCGGAATGAACTTCAGCGTGGCGGGATTCGGGGTGGCTTCGGTCTGGATGAACATCGATCTCTCCTGCGTCGCCGGTTCAAGGCCGGCACGTGGGGTATGGGGTAGCAGATGGCGATGAAAAACGCACGAATCAAGGGAGTTTCAAAGCCGTCATTCCGGGGTGCGGCCGGCGCTTGCCGGACGTGAACCCGGAATCCCGGAGTGGCTTGGCTACACGGAGACTCCCATATCGAGATTCCGAGCTCGCTCGCAAAAGGGCGAGCGCCCCGGAATGACGACATTTAGGACAAACTGTCGATATCCATATCCGACAGGCTGCCCGGGACCACCACCACCGGCACCGGAAATGTGCCGACCATCTTCGCAATCATGGTGACGATCGGCCCCGGGCCTTCGGGGCCGGCAGAGGCGGCCAGCACCAGCATGGAGACATCGACGTCCTTGTCGATCACGTCGAGGATCTGCTCGGTCGGGTCGCCCTCGCGAATGACGCGCTCCGGCGTGATGGCGGCCAATCCGTTGGCACGGCCGGAGGCGCGGTCGAGTGCAGCATTGGCACCTTCCTCGGCTTCCGCGCGCATCACTTCGGCCACGCCGAGCCATTGCTGGTTGCG
>JAPLPC010000264.1 GCA_026400425.1 Hyphomicrobiales bacterium
CCGCTGCCGCGAGGGCGGCCGTCAAGTTGCGATGCACGGTCGGCCGGACGAGACGCGGGTCGTCGGCGACGTCACCGAACGCGGCGCTCCGGAGAGGCGTGAGACTGCCGGCGATGACGACGAGGATGCCGTCAGAATGCGCGTTGTTGATCGCGGCAGCGGCGGCGGCCAACGCGACGTGTGGATGCTGATCCATTCGCTGATCTCCTGTTGAATCTGACGGCCTCGTCAGCGCCGGCTCAACCGGTCGCACCATCGCGCTCGCCCCAGCGACCACGCTAGGTTTCGGCCTCTACGCGGCGAGCACCACCGCGGCGTCGATCTCGAGAAGCTCGCAAATCCGCCTCAGTTCGACCGGGCGCATCTGCTTGGCGAGCTGGCTGTAATGAGTGAGCTCGTCGCGAGCAAACCACTGCAGATCGTCCTGCGCGCCGCATGCGCAGCGATAGACATCGCGGGCGTACAGTTCGACGATCTCATCGTCGCCGAGGACATCGAGGGCGATGGGGACGTCCAGATGCTCCATCAGCGAGAGCGCGTCCATGGGCGTGAGCTGAAAGCGATGATTTGCCATCACGCTGCCTCCGCGCCGTGATCCAAAGTGAGAGTCTCGGCATCGGCATCGTCGCGATCGACGATGACGAACTTGCCGTCCCGCTCGATCAAAAGGCGTTCGTTGTCGTAAGACCAGTAGTGCCCCGACGGCGTGCACTCTCCGAAGACGAAAAAGCAGCCCGCCTCCTCAAGGCGATCTTCGAGCGTCTCGCCGGGCGCGAGATTGGCGGTGATCGCATTGTACGCGTAGCGCAGATCTTCAAGGCTCTCCGCGCGCTGCAGTAGAATGACATCGTTGTTTTCCGGCATCTCATCCTCCTCGCCGGCGACGGCCGGCTCCTACGGTCCCGAGCCCGGTAGGCCTCGCGGCCGCCGGGCGTGGGTAGATGTCGACTGGGTCAGGCCGCGAGGCTCGCCAGGGCATCCTCGTCCGCCGGCGACAGCGTTGGCACCGGCACGACGCGCTTAGGCTCGTCGAACAGGCACGTTGCTTTCGGGTGCCACGTGTTGCGGCCGGGGACTGCGAGACCCGCCTCGACCAGAGCCTCAGCGCTGTTCGTTGAGGCGGCGCTCGGCAGCCCAGACCGTCGACGTGTGGAGTCCGAGCTTCGCGGCTGCAGCCCTGGCGTTCCAAGCGCTCTCTTCGAGCACCTTGACGACATGCTCGTCGGGGTAGCGGCGGGACTTCTTGCGCCGCGCGACGCCGGATTTGATGCCGAGCTGGCACGCCCGGACCTTGATCGATCCGATCGGGCGACCGGTGACGAGATGTACTGCGCGTGCACCTCCCGTCGGATAGAGCTTAAGAAACAGTCCGTGCTCCACGTCAGTCCATGCTGCGGTCACGGCTCCAGCCCTCCGTCCGGATCAGCGTCGGCGCCCATCTCCGGATCGACCGCCGGCGGCAGCGTCTCCATCACGGCCTTAATCTGATTGATCCTGACAGGCGACCAGCCCATGACGTCGACGCCGACGTCCATGCTCTGCGAGTTGCCGGGCAGGCGGCCGTGGCTGTGCCCATAGAGCTGCAGCACGCCGCGGCGGCGCCCGGGCCAGTCGCGCATGCCGTAGTGACACATAACGACTTTGGTGGAGTCGACGGTCGTCGACAGCATGTCGTGGATACCGTTCCACGGAAGTGCCAAGCACTCGCGCCCGTCGTGATTCCCGCGAATCAAGGTCTTGATGCCGTTGAGCTGCCGGAAGATCTTGATGAGGTCGTCGTGGTGACCTGCGCGGTGGGCAAAATCCCCGAGATGAAACACGCGATCCTTTGGCCTGACGACCGCGTTCCAATTTGCCACCATCGCCTCGTTCATCGCGCGCACGTCGGGCTCGCCGGCGGCGGTCCGGAACGGGCGATCGGCGAGGCCGATGATGCCGGCATGGAAGAAGTGGGTGTCACTGATGATCCAGTCGGCCATGATCAGCGCATCCCCATCGTCGGAGCGTAACGGGGCTCCAGCTTGATGACCTTGCCGGGATCGTAGTTCGGATTCTCGCGCCCGGTCATTCCGAGCGCGAACATCGGATACCCCCTTGGATTCGAGCAGATCCTCGTCTGTCCTACGACGTAGTCTTGATTGGCATGGACATGTCCGTGCAGCCACAAACTTGGCGCTCCCCAGGTCGTCGGCATCGGTTCGCCGTTCGGACGGATACCGGTCATCAGGTGCTCGAGGTTGCTCGCATAGCACCAGTCCATGTTCGAGAATCTCTCCGGATGTTCCGGATCCCACTTGCGAAGGCTCTGGTACGACGGTGAATGATGCGTGACGACGATCGTGTCCCCGTCGAACGGCGTGCAGAGCGCTTGCTCCAGAAACCGGACGGTCGCGCGGTGAGCGTCGATGGTCTGACGGGTTCTCAGCATGTCCTTCGACCTGCCGGCCCCGGTCTTGATGAGTCGGTAGTCGTTCATCGCCTTCTCTGCCGACCGCAACGCTTCGTTCATGCCGACCCACCCCGGCCTCGCTTCAAAGTCCGACCAAAGCGTGCCACCGAGGAGCCGCACCGGCATTCCCTCGATATCCAGTTTATGCGCGGAGTCCTGAAGGAGCACGATGCCAAGTTGCTCGGCGACGCGCGGCATCTCCTCGAGCTGACGTTCCCAGGTCGTCTTAAGCTCGGGATGATGCTTCGAGTGCTCGCTGTAGAAGTCGTGGTTGCCGGCCGTGTAGACCAGCGGGACCTCTAGATACGCGTACATCTCATAGAATTCCCGCAGCGCAAGCGTGCCCGGCGCGCGAAAGTCGCCGGCTCCGACGACGAGGTTGCAGTCCGGCCGAACGCGGTCGGCATCGGTCATCTCGTTGCCGCGGATGTCAACGTGGTGGTCGCTGGTCAGGTGAATCTTGAGCATCGTGACCTCCTCACTGGCCCAGCGCGGCAGGATCGAGCGGCGCGGCGTCGGCGGCGTAGCGATCGTCGTGCCCTGCGGCGGCCTGAGCGCCGAGCTGCACCGCGTAAAAGGCGTCGATCGCGTAGCCCGCGTCTTTCAGCTTGGACAACGCGAGATCGAGCAGGGCGCGGTCGGCGCACTCGATCTGCTCGACGTCCGCACGCAGGCGAGCCAGCGCCGCCTTGATCGTCTCTTGAGAAGTGGTCGCCTCGGTCATCGGAAGAAGCCTTTCAGCGAAGGATTCGTCAGGTTCATTCGACACTGCCGCCAATCTTTAACCCGATCTTCATACGCGCTGAGTATGTTTGTGTCAACGCGATCCGAACGATATATGTTCGCGACGTCAACGACAGGAGATCAGAGATGAGCCACAGCAGCTTCGGACGCGACCCTTCTCAGATCTCACATGACGGCGGCTTTGGCCTCGCCGGCATGGGCGCCGGCGCGATGATCGGCGGCGCTCTTCTGACCGGCGTGATGAACTACAATGCCGCGATGCGTGCCCACCGCGCCCGCGTCGCCCGGGCCGAGCAGGCGGGCCTCTTCGCCGCCGCGAGCGAGGCGCTACGCAAGCGCGACTACGAAGCGCGCCGAACGGCGGAGCGCCGTGCCGAAGCCGCCGAGTTGCGGCTCGCGCGGCACCTCGCAGCCGAAGGCCGCGCCGCTGTCAGCGCATTGCGGGACCGGTGATTGCAGACTCAAGATCGGGCTCCGGAGACCTATCCGGAGCCCATGACCGCGCCTCCAATGGCTGCACCTTTCGGACGCCGGCGATGGCGAAAAGCCCGCGAATATGCGCTGAAACGACTTTGTCATCAGATTCCAGCAGGATCTCGCACTCCTGGCGCGACAGCCCGCGCGCCCAAGCGCGCAGCTCTGCCGGCAGGTCCGGCGGAGGCGCCACGATGTCGTCCGCGACGATGCAATCGGCAGCGTGCCGAATGAGCAGGTTGGCCAGCGTCAGCCCCTCCGCCATGCGTCTTTCCATATCGGCTACCTCTCCCTCGCGCTCCGCGGGATCTGTCGGCGCCGGCAGCTCAGGCGCGTCGTATCCGCCGCCTCCGCCGATGCCGGCAAGCATTCGCAGCGGCGCCGTTAGCACCCGACCGACCACCGCCAGGCCGACACGCAGCGCCGATACGATCGCCTGCACAATCTTCATCATCGTCCGTCCTCCTCGTCGCCCGCGAAGAGGAAAACACGAACACCTGCAAACGCGAAATCGGGCGGACGGCGCAAGGATTGGGAACCCTCTTGACGCGAACGCAAATTGTTAGTTAGTATCTTTATGAACACGTTAAGTGAACAATGTTCGGTGGAGGCCGTTCAATGAAAAAGTTGCCTCCAAGCCGCTTGCAGCCGTTGCCGGAAGACGCGCCAGCGCGGATGGCTCTCGTCGGCGAAACCGTGTTTGGAGAGGCCTACAAGCACAAGCTGGCTCGCGCGCTCGGCATGGGCCGCACGAAATTCTGGCAGATCATGAACGGCCGCGGGA
>JAPLPC010000667.1 GCA_026400425.1 Hyphomicrobiales bacterium
GGCCATAGGCATAGTCGGCAACCAGATGCGCGACTTTCATGCCCTTCTTGAAGCTGTGACGGGCCACGGCGGCCGTCGTCATGGTCGGATTCAACGCTTCGTGGAAAGTGTATTTGCTGAAATCCTTCACCTCATTGATGGTGTCGGACTGGCTGATCGAGACATAGAGCACGCCGCGGGCGCGGGTGACTTCGTTGACGGCGAGCTGCACGGCGCTGGACAGCGAGCCGACGACCGCGTGGACCTTGTCCTTCTCGATCAGTTCAAGCGTGCGGGTCGCGGCTTCGCCGCCATTCAGCTTGTCGTCGCGCACCAGCAATTCGACCTTGCGGCCATTGATGCCGCCCTTGTCGTTGATCTGCTTGATCGCGAGCTCGGCACTCTTGACCTGATCCTTGGCTTCCGCGGCGAACGGGCCGGTCAGCGGCGTCGGGAAACCGATGCGGATGTTGTCATCCGCTGCGCGTGCGATCCACGGCATCGCCATGACGCCGGCACCAGTGCCGAGTGCTGCCAGCATGTGGCGACGGGAAATGGTGAAACGGTTCGAGTTTCGGTTGTTGTTGGTCATGTGCTCCCTCCCTGCTTTTCACTTTGTTGATCAGATATGTCCGAGTGCCTTCAGAATGCGGGCAGGCGTCATTGGCACCTGCGCGATGGTTGCCCCGAATGGCGACATCGCATCGTTGATCGCGTTCATCGCCGCCGCCGATGCCGCTGCCGTGCCGGCTTCACCAACGCCCTTGGCGCCTAGCTCGGTGTCCTGCGTCGGCGTCTCCACATGGGCGACTAATCGGCGAGCGAACCATTGGTGAGCTGGCCGCTGTCGCCATAGGTGCATTCCTCGAAGAACGCTGCGCCGAGCCCCTGCACCACGCCGCCGCGGATCTGCTCATCCACCAGCAACGGATTGATGACCCGGCCGCAATCCTCGACGACCCACATCTTCAGTAGCTTGACGAAGCCGGTCTCGACATCGAGTTCGAGATGACAGGCCTGGACGCCATTGGTGAAGGCGAACGGATAGCCCTCCGGCGCATAGTGATGCGCGACGGAGAGTTGCGACTGTGTCCCCGGCGGCAGCGTGTCGGAACGGAAATAGGCGATGCGCGCGATCTCGGCGAGTTCGATGCGCTGCTGGCGGCTGGCCGCATCGACGATCCAGCCGGCTTCCATGTCGAGCCTGTCCGGCTCGTCCTGCAGAATCGCTGCGGCCACAGCCAGCACATTGGCTTTCAGTTTTTTCGCCGCCTGCAGCGCCGTCTCGCCGCCGATGCCGGCGCCGCGGCAGGCATAGGTCGCGCCACCATGCGGCGTCGTCTCGGTGTCGCCGGTGATCACCTTGATGCGCTCGCGATCGACGCCGAGATGTTCGGCGACGATCTGGCCGACGATGGTTTCGGTGCCCTGCCCGAGCTCGGTAATCGAGATCAGACAACGCACGTCGCCCGACGGCGTGATCTTGATGATGGCGCCGTCCTGCGACGAAATCCTGACGCCGCCGACGCCATAGAAGGCCGGGCTGGGATTGGTGATCTCGACGAAGCTGGCAATGCCGATGCCGCGATGGATGCCTTGTTTGCGCAACGCGGCCTGTTCGGCGCGCAGACCATCGTAGTCCATCAGCGCGCGGATCTTCGCGAGACAGGCGTGATGCGACAGCGACTCGAATTTGTAGCCGGTTGGCGACGCGCAGGGATAGGCGTCGTCCGGAATCAAATTGCCGCTGCGGATATCGAACACATCGCGCGACGTTTTCGCGGCGATCATGTCGACAAGCCGCTCGGTCACCGTGCAGGCCACGGGATGGCCGACGGCGCGATACTGGCTCATCTGCACCTTGTTCTGGAACACGACCTGCAGATCGGCACGATAGTTCTTGAAAGTATAGGGCGCGCCCATCAGGCGATAGACCTGGTTCCCTTCCACCACGCTGGTGCGCGGATAGGCCGAGAAGGCTCCGATGCCGGTAACGTCCTCGACGTCCATGGCGAGAATGTTGCCGTCGGCATCCGCCGCCATCCGCGCGCGGACGCGGTGATCGCGCGCATGAATATCCGACACGAAGGACTCCATGCGATCGGCGACATATTTCACCGGACGTTCCAGCATGATGCTGAGGCCAACCACGGCCATGTCCTCGTGATACATGTGCAGCTTCATGCCAAAGGAGCCGCCGATATCCGGTGCGATCACACGCACGCAGGCTTCGGGAATGCCATAGTGACGCGCATAGATGTCCTGGAACTGATACGGCGTCTGCGTCGCATGATGCACCGTCAGCTTGGGCTCGCTGGCGTCGTAGTCGGCGATGATTGCGCGCGGCTCCATGGTGACGGCAGTATGCCGGCCGAACAGGAATTCCTCTTCCACCACATGCGCGGCGCCAGCGAACACATCCTCGACACCGCCGGTGTCGATCTTGCCGTGGAAGCAGAGATTGCTGCCGAGCTCGGGCGAAATCACCGGCGCATCGGGACCGCGCGCCGCGTCGATATCGACGACGGCCGGCAGTTCATCGAATTCGATAGCCACGAGTTCGGCGGCATCTTCGGCCAAAGCGCGTGTGTCGGCGACAACGGCCACCACCGCCTGCCCGGCCCACACCACCTTGTCGATGGGCAGCGGCAGCTGCGGCGGCGACTTCATGCCCTTGAAGTGATCCATGGTGCCGACCCATGGCGTGCAGAGCTTGGCCAGATCCTCACCGATGGCGACGAGACGCACGCCCGGCGCCGCGCGTGCCTCGTCGGCGTTGATCGCGACAATTCGCGCATGGGCATAGGGGCTGCGCACATAAGCGCCATGCAGCATGCGCGGCAGCACGATGTCGGTGACATAACGGCCGCGGCCGGCCAGCAGCCGCTTGGCATTCGGCCGCGGCACCGAGCGGCCGATATAGGAGTTCGGACGATCCAGCGCGGTGATCGCAGTCATGCGTCGATCTCCTCGCGCGCCGCTGCATCGCCGCCCGCAGCGCGATTGCGCGCCGTGGTCTCGATGGCATCGACGATCGCTTCATAACCGGTGCAACGACAGTAGTTGCCGGACAGCGCATCGCGGATGTCCTCCCGGCTGGGCACGCCAGGTTGCGACAGCAGACTATAGGCCGTCATCAGCATGCCCGGCGTGCAGAAGCCACACTGCAGCGCGTTGCGCTGATGAAACGCCTCCTGCAGATCGGCGATCACCGCACGCTCGGTCAAGCCTTCCACCGTCTCGACGGCCGAGCCGCTCGCCTGGACAGCGAAGGACAGACAGGCATGCACGACCTGGCCGTCAAGCACCACCAGACACGCCCCGCAGACTCCCATCTCGCAGCCGGTATGGGTCCCGGTGAGCTCCAATGTCTGCCGCAGGAAATCGGCGAGCGTCGTCCGCGCCGGGACGCGGTGCGAGACTTCGCTGCCATTCACGATCAAGCTGACGTCAACGAGATCGCTCATGGTGCTTGCCTCGCGATATCACCGAGCAAACGACCGAGCACCACCCGGGCGAGTTGGCGTCGCATGGCCGGCGGCACATTCTCATCCTCGGGCGGATCGAGATCGTGGATGACAGCCGCTTGAGCTGCGGCGATGGCATCCGCGTCGATGACACGCCCGATCAATGCGTGCTCCGCCTTAGCGGCACGCACAGGCGTATTGCCGACCGAGAAGAATACGATTCGAATTTGCGCAATCGCGCCATCGATGACATCTGCCAGAATTCCGCAGCCGACCAGCGCGTAATCGCCGCGGCGGCGCGCGAGTTCGTGAAAAGCCCAGCGATGATTGGCGTTCACGACAGGCACATGGATGGCAACCAGCAATTCGCCGGGCTCGATGGCGGTCTGAAACAGATCGACGAAAAACGCGTCCGCCGCCACGCGCCGGGTGCCGTTGCGATTGGCAATTTCAAGCTCGGCGCCGAGCGCCAGCGTCATCGCCGGAAATTCCGAGGCGGGATCGGCATGCGCAATGCTGCCGCCGAGCGTGCCTTTGTTGCGGATCGCGGGATGCGCGACATGCGGCGCGGCGTCGCTATAGAGCGGCGCGTGCTGGCGGATCAACGGATGGGCGAGCACCTCGGCATGACGCGTCAGCGCGCCGATGCGCAGCCAGTTGCCCTTGAGTTCGATGCCGCGAAGATCGGGAATGTGCGCGATGTCGATGAGAACATCGGGCGCCTGCAAACGCAAGGCAAGCGCCGGCACCAGGCTCTGGCCGCCTGCGATGTAACTCGCGTCGCTGCCGGCCTGCTCATACGCATCCAGCGCCTCCATCAGCGTGGAAGCCCTGACATAGTTGAACGCCCTCGCCTTCAACGTATCCCCCGAAGAATCTTACGGACACCAAGTTTGTGACCATTTGGTCTTAAATCTAGACCACGCCGATTTCGGCCGGTCAAGAGAAATGACCATTTGGTCTCTTTTTCGGATTGCGATATTCAGTCACAAGCAAATCGAAGTGCATATGGTCAAAAAGCCCGTCAAAACTGCGGAAAAACCGCCGCGCCGCAACATGCGCGCCGCCGAGCGCGAGCGTCTCATCCTCGATGAAGCGATCAAGTTCTTCGCCGAACAAGGGTTTGGCGGGCAGACGCGCGAACTGGCCAAGCGGATGGGCATCACCCATTCGGCGATCTATCGCCACTTTCCCAGCAAGGAAGCGCTGATCGAGCGCGTCTATGAAGAGATCTATCTCAGCCGCTGGTCACCGACATGGGCCGGGCTGATCCAGGATCGCACGATGCCACTGCAAGCGCGGCTGTCGCAGTTCTATCTCGCATATGTGCAGCAGGTGTTCGAATATAACTGGGTCAGGATCTTCGTGTTCTCGGGCATGAAGTCGTTCGACATCACCAAGCGCTATCTGCAGATCGTGCGCGAGCAGATCATCGAGCCGGCCTGCCGCGAGTTACGCCACGATCTCAAGCTGCCGCCGAGCGACAAGGTGCCGCTGTCGGAGCGGGAAGTGGAAATGTTCTGGGGCCTGCACGGCCGCATCTTCTACATGGCGATCCGACGTTTCGTCTATGAAACGCCGACGCCGGAGCAACTGGACGACATCGTGCGCGATGCCGTTCGCGTGTTTCTGGAAGGGTCAAAGCCGCTGATGCGGGAGATCGTGGCAGCGCGCTAGCACGTCCTCGGCGCTACAGCGACACCGCGTAGTGCTCGTATTCGTCGCGCACCAGCACGATGTGATCGCGCATCGCCGTGCTGGCACCGCCCTTGTCGCCGCGCAGGATGGCCACGACGACCCGGTCATGCTCGGCATGCGACTTGGCGAGCCGGCCGAGATTGCGAAACTGGGCGCGCCGGAACGGCTGCACGCGCACCCGCGTCGCTAGCGTGATCTCGGCGATGTAGTCGTTCTGCGCGCCGTGGTAGATTGCGTTGTGGAAGCACTCGTTCACCGCATGGAAGCGCTCCGGGTTACCGTCGTAACTGAGCACGCGCAGCTCCTCATGGATGGCTTCGAGGGCGTGGCGTTGGGCGGCCGGCATGCGCTCCGCGGCGAGACCCGCGCACAGCGCTTCGAGTTCGGCCATCGCTTCGAACATCCCTGTGAGACGTTCGATGGACGGCTGGGCCACCACGGCGCCCCGATGCGGCCGCGACTCGATCAGGCCGCTGGTGGTGAGTTGCCGCAGCGCCTCGCGCACCGGCGTGCGCGACACGTTGAAACGCTGCGCGAGCCCGGTTTCATCGAGTGGCGCGCCCGGCGGCAAGGCGCCGCGCACGATCTCGTCCGACAGCAGCTGGCGCAACTCCTCCGCACGCGTCAGCTTGACCGGCAATGCGCCGGCAGACCCCCGCGCGCTGCGACGCGGTTTGTCCGGCTGGATCAGCATGTCGTCGAAACTCATCTCAGCTCACGCCTGCGATGCCCGCGGTTCGTCGATCAGGCTGACAGAGGCGGCCACGATTCGCCATCCTTCAGGGAAGCGAATCCAGGTTTGCATCTGCCGGCCCACCTTGCCCGGGGCATTGTCGCGGTAGAACAGCGTCGATGCCACCGCGGTATCGCGGCCATAGGCAGTGATCACCGTGCGCTCGGTGCGGCGCATCAGACCGACCGGCGAGCGCGCGCCGCGAAAGGCCTGGATCTCGTCATAGCCATAGAGATTTTCGCCCATGCCATAGCGAATGGTGCGCGGATCGTTGCGAAACAGTTCGCCGAGCACGGCGGTGTCATTGGTGGTCAACGCTTTCTCGTAGCGCGCAAAGGCGGCGCTCACTTCGGCGATGACGTCTGGCAGATCGATATCCATGTCCAACCCTGTTTATTGAAATGCTTTGGCATGCGGTGCGGCGACGATGCCGGACTGCTGTAGATGATAGGCGACGCGCAGCGCGATGTCTTCACGCCAGGGCGCTGCGATGATCTGGACGCCGATCGGCATCGGATCGAGCGGCACCGGTACGGCGACCACCGGCAGGCCGATGAAGGAGATCGGCTGGGTGTGAATGCCGATATTGGCGCGCACGGGCAGTTCGACGCCGTCGAGTTCGAATGTCGCCTGGCCGATTTTTGGCGCGATGCACGGCGTCGCCGGCGCGATGATGACATCCACGGTCTGGAAGATCTCCAGCACCCTGGCGCGATACCAGCGGCGGAATTTCTGCGCGCGGTCGACCAATGGTGCCGGCACCATGGCGCCGGCAAGCAGGCGGTCGCGCACCGCGGGATCGAAATCGGCCGCGCGCTTGCGCAGCCGGTCGAGATGCAGCGACGCGCCCTCGATGGTCGAGATCAGATAGGCCGCGGCACGCGCCCGCGCGACTTCGGGCAGTTCGACGGTCTCCGTCACACCGAGCGCCGCGATGACACTGGCGACCGCCTCCCTCGCCTCGGGCATCAGATTGTTCTGGAAGTAGCCACCGGCGGCGGCGATGCGGAGATCGCCGATGTCCTGCCCGATCAGTGGCGAGACCGTCTCGACCGGCCGCGTCGTGCAGGCGGCATCGTCGGCATCCGCGCCCTGCATCGCATCGTAGGACAGCGCGAGGTCTTCGACATTGCGGGCGAACGGGCCGAGATGATCGAAGCTCGCGACGAAGGGAAACGAGCGCGCCCGCGACAACCGGCCATAGGTCGGTTTGAGGCCGAAGATGCCGCAGAACGACGACGGCACGCGGATCGAACCATTGGTGTCGGAGCCGAGCGCCAACGGCACCAGGCTGCCGCCGACGGCGCCGCCGGATCCGCCGGAGGAGCCGCCGGTCATCCGCGTGATGTCATGGGGATTGCGCGAGGCACCGTCATGGATGTTCTCGCCGGTGAAATCATAGGCGTACTCGCCCATGTTCAGCGCGCCGACCAGGATCGCGCCGGCGGCCTCCATGCGCTCGACCAGCGTGGCATCGCGCGATGCTGCAGGCCGATCGCGATTGATCTTTGAACCTGCACGGGTCGGCAGCCCCGCGACGTCGAACAGGTTCTTCACCGCAAACGGCACGCCCGCCAGCGGACCGACCGTTTCGCCCTTCGCGATGGCGGCATCCAGTGCACGCGCCGTGGCGCGGGCACGATCGGCGGTGACCTCGGTAAATGCGTTGAGCATCGGATTGTGGCGCTCGATCTTCGCAAGCGCAACTTCCACCACGTCGAGCGCCGAGACCTGCTGCGTCGCGACGGCTTTGGCGATCGCCGAGGCTGGGCGCCAGGCGCCCTGGGATGTGAGGACGGGATCAAGCGACATAGATGCTGGCCGGTTCGGATTCGTCGGGAAGCGGAAACTCGTCGACCAGACGCGCCATCCGCAGCGATAATTCCAGATTGATCCGCACCGCGGGTTTCCATTCCGGCTCGATCGGCAGCGACAGCGCCGACGCCACGGCATCGATATAGTCGCTCAGTGTGTCGGTCATGCCCTGTCCTTTCGATGCACCGGCAGCGGCGGATGCGGGATCGCCGTCAGCAGTTGCTTGGTATAGTCATCCTGCGGATTCTCCATCACCGTCTCGGTCGCCCCCTGCTCGACGATCCGCCCGGCACGCATCACGATGACACGATCGCACAGCAAGCGCACCACATTCAGATCGTGCGAGACGAACAGATAGCTCATCCCCATCGATCGCTTCAGATCCTGCAGCAGATTGAGCACCACCGCCTGCACGGAGACGTCGAGCGCCGCGGTCGGCTCGTCGAGAATGATCAGCTTCGGCTGCAGCGCGATGGCCCGCGCGATGCCGACACGGGCCTTCTGGCCACCGGACATCTGATGCGGGAAGCGATCCAAGAGATCGAGCGGCAAGCCGACCTGCCGCGCCAGCTCCTCGCATCGCGCCCGCAACGCGTCCGAGCCCTTGATATCGCCGAGTTGCATGATCGGATCGGCGATGGCCCGCGCGGCGGTGAAGCGCGGATTGAGGCTGTCGGTGGGATCCTGGAACACCATCTG
>JAPLPC010000178.1 GCA_026400425.1 Hyphomicrobiales bacterium
CGACTACCTCGCTGATACCGGGCATCTGACCACAACGCAGCATGGGGCATATCTGCTCCTCATGATGCATTACTGGCGCAAGCTTGAGCTTCCTGATGACGACAAGCAATTGGCAGCAATTGCTAAGCTTCCGCTTCGCATTTGGTTGGATAGCAAAGAAACTATCCAATCGTTCTTCCATGACGGATGGAAGCACAAGCGCATCGAGAGCGAGCTGCAGAAGCGTCTCGACGTATCCAACAAGCGGGCTGAGGCGGGAGCAAAGGGTGGCAAGAGCAGGGCTGAGCCGGAAGCAATTGCTACCGATTTGCTTAAGCAAAACGCAAGCATGCTACATACACATAAACAAAAGAAAGAAAGTAAGAGTTCCGAAGCTAACGCTTCGGGCGCTGATGCGCCGATCGATCCGGCGATTGCTGAACGAGAATATTTCGCAAGAGGCAAGGTAGTCTTTGGCAAAAGCTCAGGCGGGCTGTTGGCAAACCTGCTGAAATCCAAAGGCGGGAACGTCGCTCTTGCCCGTGCGGCGGTCGAAATGGCCTCAACGAAGGAAAATCCGGCGCAATACGTGGGAGCGATGATCCGCAATCCCACTGCAAAGCCACTTACCGAACACCAGCGCCAACAGCATGAAACACGGGGTATCCTCGATGCAATGGACGATTTCACAGGAAGATGCGACGAAGGCCGCTCGCAGAATCTTGAGCTACTACCCGACTATTCCGGCGAGCGATCCCAAGATGTTCGCGGCCGGCTTGGTCAAGGTTCTCTCGGGATACCCGGAGGCCGTCATTGACCGTGCCATCGACGCAACGGGGATCCCATCGGAAGTCTCGTTCCTGAACCTGGCTGAGATCAAGAAGCATCTCGACATCTGGCGGTCAGAATACATCGCCACAGAGGAGCGCCGAGAGCGGGCTAACCGCAAGGCGCTGCCCGAGCCGGACGTTGATCCAGCAGAGCGCCAGCGCGTGTCTCAGGGGCTTGCAGACCTCGTTCAGCATCTGAAGTCGGGCTTCAGCCCTAGCACTCAGTAGGAGGATGGAAACAAAATGTCAGAGCAAGTTGAACAAGAGGTAGAGATAGTTCCGGTTTCTGGACGAGAGATTATACTAGCTGGTGAACCACCCCGAAAAGTATGGGTCGGCTCTAATCCTAAGGGCGGCGTAGTACTGCAGTTCACGAACGGTGAATCACGAACGATTGTAAGTCTTTCAGGTGAAGACGCGGACGCTCTCGTGCAGCTTCTTAATTATGTGGGGATCGAGCAGAGAGTAGAACTTTAGTTCTACGGCTTTCTCCATGCAGTAACCATCGTCACGAAACAGGAGGGCAGGATGAGCATAGACGATAAACATACCGTGGTTACTCGCAATGACCGCTTACCCCCGGAGAAAATCTGATGGATTTGGATGTGACCAGCTACACGCTGCACCACAATGGACGCAATTGGCTCGTCGTTCGCATCGGTGATTCTTGGTTTGCGCGTCAGGACGGTTCGGACGTCGGACCTTACTCGACCGCCGAGCAGGCTGCCGAGTGGATCAGGGGCATCCGACAATGACGCAAGCAAGCGAAATCGCCGCGCTTCGTGAAGCCCTCCGGGAGATCATAGCGATTCCTGTCGGCTACCACGCTGCCGCGAAGATGGAGGGCATTGCTCGCGCTGCGCTGAGCCGCAGCGCCTCGCTCCCTGCCACCAGCACAGAGCCTGTCGCGTTCATGTTCTGGAACGAGCCCGATACGCAGCGGCATTTATCGCTTCTGCGTGAGACAATCGGTTCTCATTGGACGCAAATCGTTCCGCTCTATGCCGGCCCCGCGCTCACGGTCAACCAGTAAATCACCATCAGTAACCCGTAAGCGTACAGCGTCATCCATCCAACAGGGGCAAAATGAAATGGCGCGAGCCGGACGGAAGCGAAAGATCGGCGTTGCACGAGAGAAGAACGGGCAGGTTCAGCGGGTATATATCAATCCGCGGCAACAGGTTTCTGAACAACCGCACCGAATTCAAGTACCGAAGGAGTATCGGGAGAGCCAAGAGGCGGAATCCGAGATTGGCCGTCTGCTGTGCCTGAAACAGGTTACGCGGGCTCAGTTCGAAGCCGGTCGGCAGTATCTTGATCTCGCTTGTCAGTTTCGCGCGGTGAAGGGCTATCCCCCACTGCACATCCAAGCCATGGATCTTTCGAAAGTGAAGGGGCTCGGCACAGAAACGCCTCAGCACATCATTTCTTCGATTATTACCAGGTACGATAGGGCTTTCGAGTCCATTTGCGGGCAGAGAGCCCAGAAGGCGGTCGCAGATTGCGTGGTCCGCGAGGAGAGGATCAGCCAGTTTGATGGGCTGAAGTATCTTAGGTGTGGATTAGACAACCTAGTTTCTCATTTTGGTATTGACCCCGCCATGCAAATCACGAATCGTGGGAAATAGAAGATGCCGAATTACGCTCCCACGCTGACCCAAAGCGAAGTGGCGCTGATCGAAACTATTAATCGGTCAAAGGCAGTCTCATCCCGCAGGACATTGGCAGCTAAGGATCCGAAACTAGACGTTTCGTTTGATGAATGCCTGTGGCGCATAGACTGGGCAAGGCTTGGATATCCATATGTGGGTGTCTACTGCATTTGCCCGGATAATAAGTGGCCAACTAAGGTTGGCGTGTCTCAGAACGTCCCTAAGCGACTAGGACAGATCCAGGTAGGGGTTTGGCGCCAGGTTGATGTCTATGGGTATTTCTACTGCGCAAATGCCCAGGAGGCGTTTGCTATTGAGGCTAAGACGCACGAATTGATGCGTGATGCTGCTCTGCAGATGCAGGGTGAGTGGTTCGATATCAGGCCTGAGAAGGCGATCGAGTTTATCCAGTTCGCTGCAGAGATCCTTGGGATCGAACTTCGGAAGGATATTCCGAACGAAGAGGTCAAGAGCGCCATATACCATGCGCTGCTCAGGTTTGCTGGCAACCCGAAGCTATCGCCGGCAGCGGCCGACTTGAAGAATACCGCAAAGGTACAGAACGAATATCCTGTTCTGAAGGTTGCTATACAGCGACTTCGCAGGAGGCCGCCTTTAAAAATTCGTGGCGCACCATAAACCCATTGCCACGGACCGTCGCGCCGCAGTCCTACGCGTCGGGCAAGCCAAAAGACTGCACAGCTCCACCCCTCACTCCCTGCTCATTCCCCCTGAGCCCGCTCGCTAAGCCTCGGGGAGCAGAGGGGTGGGGACTGAACCATGAGGCTCGTATGTCGGCTGAGATCATCCAGTTCGTTCCGCGGCCTAACCCGCACCGGGAAGGCATTATGAGCCCGGAAATGGCAGAGCGCGCCAAAGAAATGTTCGTCGCCATGAAGCCAGGGTGCAACGAGTATAAGCCCGACTATTCCCCCAGCGACTATACTGCCCCGACAGACGATTGCGCGTGAGCACCATCCATGAACTAAGCCAGGTCCTCTGGGTGGATAGCCCGAAAGGCCTTGGACTCGTAAAGTTCATGATCTGCGACGGCGTAGACAGCGACATCCTCTGGGTAACAGCAATACAGGACACAGGTGAGTGCTGGACGTTCTCAAACGAGGACATCCGCTTTGCCAAGAACATCACAATAGGCCGTAGGGTAGACGAGGCTAGACCTCTCCCCAAGGCCAAGAGCCGCCCGCCTAACAGCATGGGGCGGTTGTTGAGGGAAGACAAATGACCAGAGGCCGCAAGCCCGGCTTTCAGATGACAGATGAGCACCGGGTTAAAATCCAAAACAGCAATATTCTCAATGCTCTTGTCGAGCATGTCGAGGGTAAGCGCGAGATGAGCGCAACTCAAGTTTCGGCCGGTCTAGGATTGCTCCGTAAGGTGATGCCAGATCTATCGTCAGCTGAACTGAAGTCGGAAGTTGTGCATCGTTATGTCGCCCGCGTCCCGGAGAAGGCAGAAAACGCCAAATCATGGCAAGAACAGCACGCGCCCAAGCCGATGACGCACTAGTATCTTGGCAGGCTCAAGCCGGGCCGCAAACCGCCCTCATCAGCTGCCCTGTCTTTGAGATATTCTTTGGCGGAGCGCGTGGAGGGGGGAAGACGGACGGTGTTCTGGGTGATTTTCTAGAACATGCAGATACGTATGGCGAGAATGCCATTGGTCTGATGGTTCGCCGGGAGCGAACACAGCTCATTGAGACGATAGAGCGCAGTAAGCAGATTTATGGCCCACTAGGCTGGACCTTCCACGAGCAGGACAAAATGTGGCGGGCGCCTGATGGGGCTCGATTACGGTTTGCATATCTTGAGCGCGATGCTGATGCTGACGCATATCAAGGGCACAGCTACACACGGGTATATGTCGAAGAGATTGGTACGTTTCCTAGTGATAAGCCGATACTAAAGCTGATGGCTACACTGAGATCCGGTGCCGGTGTTCCGGTCGGGTTCAGGGCAACTGGCAATCCAGGGGGGCCGGGCCATCAATGGGTGAAGGCCCGTTACATTGATGCGGCCCCGATGGGCTGGGTTGTCCATGAGCACGAGTTCAAGAACCCATTCGATGGGACGATCATCAAGCGAGATAGGGTCTATATTCCGTCAAGGTTGAATGAGAACCGATATCTGGGACGGGACTACGTTGCCAACCTCATGATGAGCGGCAACGAAAATCTCGTTAAGGCGTGGCTTGACGGTGATTGGAGTATCATAGACGGCGCCTTCTTTGATTGTTGGGATACGCGGCGCCACGTCGTTAAGCCGTTTGAGATACCGAAAGAATGGGCTCGGTTCAGATCTGGCGATTGGGGCTCGGCAAAGCCGTTCAGCTTCGGTTGGTGGGCTGTCGTCTCAGATAGATACCGGACTGAGCAAGGTGTGATCCTGCCTCGTGGGTGCATCGTTCGTTACCGTGAATGGTACGGCATGCAGCCTGGTAAGCCCAATGTTGGCTTGAAGATGCACGCAGAACTTGTTGGTGCCGGACTCGCTCAAAGGGAAAAAGGCGACAAGGTTGAATACGGCGTCTTAGACCCGGCTGCATTTAGCGAGGATGGCGGGCCATCGATCCATGAGCGGATTATGAAGGGCTCGGGCGCAAACGGGAAGGGTGGCTACAACGTCATGTTCCGCCGCGCCGATAACAAGCGAACACCAGGCCGCGGTGCGATGGGCGGCTGGGACCAGATGCGAGGGCGTTTTGTCGGCGACGAAGATGGCAATCCGATGATTGCGTTCTTCTCGACATGTACGGACAGCATCAGGACGATCCCAGCGCTGCAACATGATCCTTTGAAGCCGGAAGATCTCGACAGCGACATGGAAGACCATGCCGGCGATGATACGCGGTACGCCTGTATGTCGCGGCCTTATACGCGGACGATCGATCAAGAAGAGAAGCCGAAGAACCGTTCAGGTTTCTCCAGCATGAAAAGCCAGACCTCTGGTTCCTTGAAGGTACTTTAAAAGCATGAGCAATAGTCTGACAACGCCCAGCGAAGGGGGTGAATACGTTTCGCTGCCTACGCTGAAGCGGCGCTATCAGGACTATCTCAACACCAAGCGTGACGAGCGCGAGGAAGAGGAGACGGCTGATCGCTATTATCATGGCGACCAGTGGACATCGGCTGAGATACAGAAGCTAAAGGACCGCAACCAGCCGGTCGTCACGGATAACCGCATTCAGCCGAATATCGATGGCGTTGTCGGTGTAGTCGAAAAGCTGCGTCAAGACCCGAAGGCATACGCTCGCACGCCCAAGCATGAGATGGGCGCGGAAATCGCGACCTATGCGCTGAACTTCGCGTTGGACGAAAACCGCTGGAAGGATTTCACGCCGATCATCGCCCGAGAAGGTGCTATCAAGGCGGTTGTTGGTCTGGAGCTATCGCTAGAGGCTGGCGACCAGGGCGACCCGAACATCAAGATGGATCGCGTCAAGAGCGGCTTCTTTTACGATCCACGCTCTGTTCAGGAGGATCTAGGCGACGCTCGATACATGGGTGTTGGCAAGTGGTGCGATCTTGATCTTGCCAAGGAGATGTTCCCGGACCACGCCGAAGAGCTTGAAGACCTCGACGGCATGGGTGACGGTTCAGACAACGGAGATGATCTGACCGACCGCGGCAATGTCTGGGTTCAGGTCAACGAAAAGCGCATTCGTCTGGTGGAGCAGTGGTACATCCACAAAGGCGAGTGGAAATATTGCTTCTACACTGGCTCGATGAAGCTGCAGGAGGGCGCGTCTCCTTTCAAGGACGAGAAGGGCAAGACGTTCCCGCGCTATGTGATGTTCACGGCGAACATAGACCATGACGGCGATCGGTACGGGCTGATCCGTAACCTGATCCCGATGCAGGATGAGGTAAACCATCGCCGGTCGAAGGCGCTGCACGCGCTTAACACGATCCGCGTCTATATCGAATCCGGCGCTGTCTCTGATCCGAAGGAACTACAGGCCCAGATCAACCGGAATGACGGTCTTATTGTTGTCCCTCCTGGCGCCAAGGTAGATGAAAAGTCAAATTCTGAGCAGGCCAAGGGCAACATGGAGATGTTGCAGGAGGCTAAGCAGTCATTAGAGACGGCGGGGCTCAGCCCTCAATTGCTGGGTGAGGCTGGCAGCGATCAGTCCGGCCGCGCCATTGCGCTGCTCCAGCAAGCCGCCCTGTCTCAGCTCGGGCCGTTCATTGTGAACTGGCGCGGTTGGAAGATGCGGGTCTATCGCGCCGTCTGGTGCATGATCCAGCAGAACTGGACATCGGAACGATGGATCAGGGTTACGGATGATGAAGGTCTTGCTCAATTCCTGCCCGTCAATCAGCCTGCAAAGGACGAATTTGGCAATCCTCGCATGAAGCCTGATGGGACGCCTTTGCTGCAAAATCCGCTTGGCTCTTTGGATGTGGATATCATCATCGATGAAGGCCCCGATACCGTTACCCAGATGCAGGACGTGTATCAGGCGCTAGGCAACATCCCGAACGTGCCGCCACAAGTCATCATTGAAACCGCAAATCTCCCGAACAGCATCAAGAAGAAGATCCTTGGCATTCTCGAGGAGGCGTCGAAACAGCCAAATCCAGAAGCTCAGGCGGGGCAGGCGAAACTACAGCTCGCACAAGCCGAGGCTCAACAGGCCGCGCAGCTCAAACAGGCCGAGTTCGCCGCAGAGCAACAGCGCGAGCAAAGCAAGGCTCAGCTCGATCGCGACAAGGCTATGGGCGACATGGCTTTAAAGCGCGAACAGGCGGCACTCGACCGCCAGTTGGAGCGCGAACGGGCAGAACATGAAATGGCGCTGGCTGAGTACAAGGCCGGCAAGGAAATCGAAATCATGAAGGCCAAGGCGCAAGCCTCAGCCCTCACGGCACATGAGGCCGCCATCACAAAGGCAAACCAACCGCAGCGTCAGCCTCAGCGCGCGGATAACTGAGAAGGAATATGGAATGGCTAAAGTTGCATGGCTGGGTGAGCCGACATCGGAGGATGAAGGCCCGCGTCAGAATGTATGGAACGGCATCACCTTCCCCCGTTGCGAGGAAGTGGAGATCGACAACTCCCACATGATCGCCAAGGCGCGGCGCAACCCGTCGTTTTCGGTTGATGGTGAGATCTATGTTCCTGACGGCGCCGAGCCGCACCCGAACGCTGATTATGTCGTCAGTGGTGGTAAGGCCAGCATGCCGGCGAAGCTTCCCGGCCCGATCACTCGCGACAAGACGGAGCTGTCGGAGATGAATGTTGCCGAGCTTCGCGCTGAAGCCGCCGCCCGCGGCGTGGACGTGGAAGGCCTCAGCAAGACTGAGATTCGCGAGAAGCTTTCCGCGGAATGATTTGCGTAATGCGTAATGGCGTCGTCGGCCTTTAACGGACGTGCTTGAGCCTGACAACACAACAGGCATCGTCGCCGGATTACCGGGCGCATGTGATCCCTCACAATAACGGAAACTGAAATGACCATCCAAGGCATGGACTCTGTCCTGGCCGATGCGGAAGCGTCTGACCATGACATCGCGAACGAAGTAACCGGAACTGAAGTCGAGGCCCCGCAAGAGGCCGAAACTGATGTTGATGTTGAAGCTGAAGGCGGCGACCCTGAGCGTGATGCTCATGGCGCGCTACACGCCGAACGCAACCGGGTGCGGCGGAAGTACACTGACACTGTTGCCGACTTTGAGCGGAAACTGTCTGAGGTAAACGGCGGCTTCGAAAAGAAGCTGTCTGAAACCTTGGCGGAACGCGATCGGCAGTGGGAACAGCGCTTCAGTCAGTTTGCGCAACAGATTCAGCCACGCCAAGAGCCGAAGCCTATTGAGCCGGAAGTGGTGCCCGACATCTTCGAAGATGCGAATGGGTTCCTGCAGCATGGCGTCAAGAAGGCGATCGATCCCATTAACGAGCGGATTGCCAAGATCACCGAAGGGTTCTCCCGGAGGATGGCAGTCAAGGAGCATGGGGTTGAGAAGGTGGATGCGGCTTATGCCGCGCTTCACCAGGCGGCCATCTCTGGCAACCGGGATGCTGTCGATACGGTAGCCAAGATAAAGGCGTCTGACGACCCTTATGGCGATCTCGTTGATTGGCATGCAAAGTCATCGGTCATTTCGGAATTTGGAACGGACCCAGAGGCGGCAATCCAGAAGCGGCTAGAGGCCGCCCTGAGTGACCCCGCATTTCTGGCGCGTGCTGCTGAGAAGCTGGGCGTCAAGCCTGCACAAACTCAGAAGCCTGCATCACAGCAATCGTTGCCATCTCTCAACCGCGTCACGGCTGCGGCCGATGATGATGCGGATGAGGAAGACGCAACGGAAGTCTTCAACTTGGCTTTGCGAAGCGGCGTAAGGCGCTAGCTTTCGCGGAAAGGATGATCGGCCATGGCCGTCACCACTGTTCAAACTAACAATCGCGGCATCAAGTTCCGCAACAAACTCATTATCGAGTATGTTCGCGGCAATATGTTCTCCCCGTACATGTCGGACGACGGCATGAACGTGATCACCTCGTTTCACGAGGAGGGCAAGTTCGGCGGCGACCAGATCAACGTTCCGCTGATCACTGCGCTCCGCGGCTCGGGTAAGGGCTCTGGCACCTTGACCGGCAACGAGGAAAGCATCGGCAACTACGGCTGGCGCATCTGGCTCGATTGGTCCCGTAACGCCGTTACGGCGACCAAGGCCGAGATCAAGAAGGCATCGTTTGACCTGTTCGGCCAGGCCGCGCCTCGTCTGTCGGAATGGGGCCGCACTCAACAGCGCAATGAGATGGTTAAGGCGTTCCTTGCCATCCCAACGCAGGCTGAACCGGCCGGTCTTGGTTCGGATGACGGCCAGCGCGTGAACGGCATCATCTTCGCCGATGCCACGGCTGCCGATCGCAATGCCCAGATGGTTGCTAACAGCGACCGAACCCTGTTCGGATCTGCTCGCTCCAACCTCGGCACCGTGTTTCTGACCTCTCTTCAGAACGTGGACAACACCAACGATAAGGCGTCGTCTGCGATTCTGCGTCTGGCTCAGACTATGGCAGAGAAGTCCGACCCGAAGATCACCCCGATCACGACCGATGATGGTTATGAACGGTATGTCTGGTTCGTCGGCTCAAACGCGTTCCGCGATCTTGAGGCGGACGCGGCCATCATGGCGGCGAACAAAGACGCGCGGCCTCGTGAGGGGACGAGCTACAAGAAGAACCCGATCTTCATGCCAGGCGATCTTCTGTATCACGGCGTCATCATCCGCAAGGTGCCTGAGATCGATACGTTGCTGACCTTTAGCAACGGCACGATCAATTGCGCTCCGACGTTCTTCTGCGGACGTAACGCGCTCGGCCTGCTCTGGGGACAGTTGCCAGAAGCAACGAAGCTCGATGATACCGACTACCAGTTCAAGAAGGGTGCCGGCGTCGAAATGGCGTACGGCATGGGAAAGATCGTTTACAAGAACGCATCTGCCCAGCTCAAGGATTGGGGCGTCGTCACGGTCTGGGTTGCTTCGGTGGATGACGCCTAAGCCATCATGAGCAGCGGGGAGGCTTCGGCCTCCCTTTTCTTTTCCCTCTTCCCATAAGGAGGCCATGATGGCCACGTTTACAGCCGCTCGTGCGGCATCGACTTTCCCTATTTTCCAGCCGCCGCACGGCAGCGGTGTTTTGTGCTGTGCATGGGGTACGATTGAGGTTGCGGCTAATCCGGTTGCAGCTGACTTTTACGCCTTGCTCAAGCTCCCCAAAGGGGCAACCGTTCATGGCGGCGTCCTGACTTCTGACGATCTGGACACCAATGCGACGGAAACGTTGGATCTTGATATCGGCTGGCTTGCTAACGGTGTTGACGCTGCCGATCCTGACGGATTTGGCAACCTTGGCGTCATGGGAGCTGACACGGTGGCCGGCGTTAAGCCGGAATCTGGCTATCAGTTCCCTCTCGGCGGACGCTTCATCACCGATGGCCCGATTACGTTCGGCGCCGATACAACGGTCGGTGTAACGTGCGTTGCGACTGCGGCCACCTTTGCTGCGGGTACTCTTACGCTCCGCATCTATTACACCACTCCGTGAGTTTCCAGACTGTCGGCCATCCTTCGGGGTGGCCGTACTCTTTGAGGGCAGCATAATGGCCGATTTCAAGACGCGACAGGAGCTGATCTATCGCGCGCTCAAGAACATCGGGATTATCGAGGCTGGTGAGGCGCCGTCATCTGAAGACTACGCTACCGTAGACGATTTGCTTGATCCATTGGTGGCTCAACTTGCGGCTGATGATATTTTCTACGTCCATGATACGGACGAGATCCAACCGGAGGTATACCTTCCATTATCTAGGATACTTGGGAATATCTGCGGACCCGACTTTGGATCTCCGATTAATGAAGAAGCTAAACTAAGTGATGAATTAGTATTGCGTCGCCTCAACGCTTCTAGGCCGACGTTTGAAGCGATGAAGGTCGATTACTTCTGATGGCCAAGATCGTCTTTCCCGTCTCCCATTTCCCAGGCATGAGGGCGTCGGAGGGGGCTGGGCGCCTGATCAACTGCTATGCGGAGCCGATCGGTGAGGGTGGGCGTGCTACTGCTGTTCGTCATCGATCGCCGGGCCTTGTGAACTTCGGAACTACGATCCGTTCCGGCTTTCGTGGCATGATCGAGATACAGGGGAACCTATACGCCAGCCTCGCAAATCGTCTTGTCCGGTTTTCGTCCGCTGGTGGCGCCGCAACCGACGTTGGAGTTCTGAACGGCACGAAGAAGGGCTTTTTCGCCCGCAATAACGCCGTAACGCCAGACAGATGGTTTGTCGATCCTGACGGCAACATTGCAATCTTCACTACAAGCTCGGTGACGAATGCATGGCCAGACGTGGACCTTCCGGCGGTCAATTCGACATGCTCGGTTAATGGGTACGGTGTGTTTACCACTGGTTCCGGGCAGGCATGGGCAACAGACCTAAACTCGACAGCCGTCAACGCGCTTTCGTTCGGGACGGCGCAGTCCAAGCCTGACGGGCTCCTCCGCTGCGTTGAATGGTCGAACCGGCTTTATCTTTGCGGTACTCAGACTATCGAGATTTGGACGGATCAAGGCCTATCGCCATTTCCGTTTGCCAAGTCAGACGTCATCCCGCGCGGCCTCGCTGGGCCTTACTGCATCACGGGATTTGAGGATAGCTTTTCCAAGGGTATTCACATCATCGGGGACGACAACAGCGTCTATGCCGTGGATGGCATCTCGCTGACGAAGATTTCGACGCCCGACCTTGACGGCGCGATCGAGGGAGTTTCGGACAAGACCACGTTGGAGATGTGCTCCTACATCTCGCGCGGCCACTCATTCATTCAAATCACAAACCCCGCATGGACATGGGTCTACAACATCAACAATCAGAAATGGCATAGCCGATCGTCCTACCTTATAGAAAATAGCCGGATTACGCAGTCTTACTACGCGTTCTCCAAGTGGCTTTGCGGCGACAGCCTGACCGGTAACGTTCAGCAGATCACGAATTCCGCCCAACAGGAAATTGACGAACCGTTGGTGTGTGAAGTCTGGAGCGCGCCAGTGCAAGATTTCCCCCAGCGGTCGCGCGGCGGTTCTGCGTTCTTTGATTTCGCAGTCGGCGTCGGTAACGCGGAAGGTGAAGACCCCATCGCGACTGATCCCGGCGTTGAAATCTCATACTCGATTGATGGTGGTCAGACATTCAGCATTCCACGAGTGCGCAAGCTCGGCAGGCAGTCGAATGGCAAGGCGCGGGTGAGGGTCAACCAGATCAAGGCCG
>JAPLPC010000618.1 GCA_026400425.1 Hyphomicrobiales bacterium
CCGACGGCACGCTGAAGGCGCTGATCAATGTCGGCCCGACCAATCCGAAGGAATTTTCCGAGGTCACGTCCACCACCGAGCCGCTGCGCGCGCTGACGCAGGCGAGCGGCGGCGATGCCCGTCGTCTCAATGACGGCGCCGGCGTCGAGGTCCCCCGCGTGGTGCCGGTGCGGGCGGGAGCGACCTTCCGCGGCGATGGCTGGATGGGCGTGCACATGCGCGACGCCAGCGTTGTCCGCGGCGTCGGCGTGCTGCCGATGTTTGCCGGCCTGATCGGGCTGCTGCTGCTGCTCGGCGCCTTCGCCGCAACCTGGTTGCGGGAGAGCAGGTGATTCCTTCGCCCCGCTTGCGGGGAGAAGGTGGCCCGAGCTGCGGAGCAAGATCGATGCGGATGAGGGGGACTCTCCGCGGGCTCGGAGCAACTGGAGGGTCCCCTCACCCGACGCCCTTCCTTATGCCTCGCATGCGGACGCCGACCTCTCCCCTCAAGCGGGGCGAGGTTCAAAGAAGAGCGTTGCGCAAATCCCACAGCGCTGCAGCCTTCCACACCCCGAACGCCGCAATCCGTTGACACCTCGTCCCCCGTCGCGCGATGTTACATTATAACATCGGCATTGGCTGACCGCTCAGCCGCCGGTGTCGGGGCGGCCTGTCGGCATGAAGTGGTTTCGCGATCATATCCGCAATGGAGCAAAGCTGGCGCTGTTCGCGCTGGCGGTGCAGATCGTGCTGTCGCTCGGCCATCTCCATCTCGACGAGGTCCATGCCGCGCCGTCTGGATCGGTCATCCAGACCGTGCAGGCACCTTCCGGCCCGGACATCGATCATCAGCAGCACCAAGTCGGCGTTCCCTGTGATGTCTGCGCGGTCATGGCGATGGCCGGTACGGCATTGTTCACGGCGCCGGCGATCCTGCTGCTGCCGGAGGCCGCGGAAATCGCCTTCGCGGCGATCAAGGCCGAGTTCGATCATCTCGATGCCATCAGCGGCGCGCCGCAGCCGCGCGGTCCACCTTCCATCTGACTTCACCTGTGACCAACGCGGCCCGGATTCCGTCCGTGCCGCATCCCCCATGTGAATTTCGCATCATCGCGATCATCGGCTTCGGCGCAACGACGCGCAGCCGGTGAAGTCAGGACCATCTCATGCCCATCTCGTTCAAGCGCGCTTTCCTGCTCGGCTCCACCGCCGTGATCGGATGCAGCGGCCTCCCCTCATTCTCCCACGCGCAGACTCAGCTTCCCGCCGTGGAAGTCACCGCGCCGAGCCCGATCGTGCGCCGCAAGCCGGCCGCCCATCCGCAGGGCCACACCCATGTCACCCGCACCGCGCCGAACCGCACGCAAGTGCCGGTGGAAGCCGAGCCCGTGGCCGCCAGTTCGCCGCCGCAGGGTGAACTCCCGATCGTGACCGATCAATTCGCCACCGTCACCGTGGTGCCGCGCGAGGAAATCACCCGCTCCGGCGCCACAACGCTGGGCGAGTTGCTCGCCAACAAGCCCGGCATCGCCGCCTCCGGCTACGCACCCGGCGGTGCCAGCCGTCCGATCATCCGCGGTCTCGACGTCAATCGCGTCGGCATCGTCGAGAACGGCATCAGCAGCAACGGCGCCTCCGATCTCGGCGAAGACCATTTCGTGCCGGTCGATCCGTTCGCCGCCAATCAGATCGAGGTCATCCGCGGCCCGGCGACGTTGCGCTACGGCTCACAGTCGATCGGCGGCGTGGTCTCGGCGTCCAACAACCGCATCCCCGACGCATTGCCGAACTGCGCCGTCGCAGCGCCGTTCCAGAGCTACGGCCTGCCGGTGAAAGCCCCGGTGGCAGGGCTGGCTGCCCCCGGCTGCATGAATGCCGAGGTGCGCACCTCGATCAGTTCGGTCAATCGCGGCATCGACGGCGGGATCCTGCTGGATGCCGGCGGCGGCAATGTCGCTGTTCATGCCGACGTCTATGGCAGCCGGGCCGGCGACTACAATGTGCCGAGCTATCCCTATGCCGATCCTGGCCTCGCCTTCAGCGGCCGGCAGCCGAACTCATCGAACCAGTCGTCAGGCGCCTCGGTCGGCGGCTCGTATTTCTTCACCGGCGGCTATATCGGCGCTGCGATCACGCATAACGACACGACCTACCGCATTCCAGGCGTCGAGGGCGCCGAAGTCGGTACGCGGATCAAGGGCGAGCAGACCAAACTCACCGTGAAGGGCGAGTATCGTCCGGACTCCGCGGCGATCGATGCGGTCCGGTTCTGGATCGGCGCGACAGACTATCGGCACAACGAGATCGGCCTCGCCGATGCCGCGGACGCGACGTCCGATGGCGTGCGCCAGACCTTTACCAACAAGGAACAGGAAGGCCGGCTCGAAGTGCAGTTCATGCCCTTCAACGCCCGTTTCGCGACTGTGACCTCGGCCGTCGGCCTGCAGGTCAATCATCAGGAACTGACGGCACCGAGCCCGGACGATCCCGGCAGCCCGCTGAATGGGCTGTGGGATCCAAATCGCAACACCCGCGTCGCCGGCTACAGCTTCAACGAATTCAAATTCACCGACAGCACGCGCGCCCAGATCGCCGGCCGCATCGAGCATGTGGCCCTGTCGGGCACGACGCCGTCATTGATCCCCGACGTGTTCGATCTCAACGCTGATCCCGGCGCAATCGGGCCGGCGGTGGGTCGTAACCTCACCTTCACGCCGAAGAGCGGCAGCATCGGCCTGATTCAGGATCTGCCCTGGTATGGCCTCTCCGCCAGCATCACCGCGCAATATACCGAGCGCGCGCCGAAGCCGGCCGAGCTGTTTTCGCGCGGCGGCCATGATGCCACCGAGACCTTCGATATCGGCAATCCCAATCTCGGCATCGAGACGGCGAAGTCGATCGAGCTCGGCCTGCGCCGTGCGGCGGGGCCGGTGCGGTTCGAACTCACGGGCTACTACACGCAGTATAGCGGCTTCATCTATCGCCGCCTCACCGGCAACAATTGCGGCGACGGCGTCTGCGCCGCCGACCCGACGCTGGAGCTGAACCAGGCGATCTATTCGCAGCGTGATGCGACGTTCCGTGGCGGCGAATTCCAGACCCAGATCGACGTGGCGCAGATGTGGGCCGGCACTTTCGGCGTCGAAGGCCAGGCCGATGTGGTGCGCGCGACCTTCGCCGATGGCAGCAACGTGCCGCGCATCCCGCCGGTGCGGGCCGGCGGCGGCGTATTCTGGCGCGATGCGAACTGGTTCGCGCGCATCAACATGCTGCACGCCTTCGCGCAGAACGACATCGCCGATGTCGCGGAGACGCCGACCAATGGCTACAACCTGCTCAAGGCCGAGCTGAGCTACAGAACGCAGCTCGATCCGCGCATCTATGGTGCGAAGGAAATGACGGTCGGCGTGGTCGGCAACAACCTGCTGAACGAAAACATCCGCTACGCCACCGCCTACAACAAGGACAACGTGTTGCAGCCCGGGCTGAACGTGCGGGCGTTTGCGAGCGTGAAGTTCTGAGGCGCTTGAACTGTCGTTACCCGCGAAAGCGGGTAACCCAGTATACGCAGACATTGGGGATACACATCGTTGATGTCGAATACTGGATCGCCCGGTCGAGCCGGGCGATGACAGTTGGGGATTGTGGCTTCTACTTCGCCGCGTCCCAGTCCGGGCGCACGGCGCCGGCGAGGCCTTCCGCGGCACCTTCGACGAGCTCGAGCACCAGCAGGCGGTTCTGGTCCACCGGCCCGGGCATCGTCACGTGGCCCTTTGGAATCATCTTGAAGCCGACACGGCTGTAATAGGGCTCGTCGCCCACCAGCACGATCAGCCGATGCCCTTTGGCCCGCGCATCGTGGATCGCGCGATCGAGCAGCTTGCGGCCGACGCCGCGGCTGCGGAAGGGCGGCTCCACGGTGAGCGGCCCCAGCAGCAGCGCGGGCGTATCGCCGACGCAGATCGGTAATTGTCGGATCGACCCTACCAGCAGCGTGCCGATCCGCGCCGTGAAGGACAGATCGAGCAGATGGCTCACATGCTCGCGCAGCCGATAGGCGGACAGCACGAAGCGGCCGGGGCCGAAGGTGCGGGCCACCAGCCGTTCGATCGGCTGGGCATCATTGGCGGTTTCCGCCGCGATAATCAGGTCGAGGTCACTCATGTCGGCCCGCGGGATAGCATCTGGCAGCCGCGCGGTCCATCACCGGCTCTCTCGAAGCTGGCCGATCGCGGCATGGCCCACACAGGGGCCGATCAGGGTCTGGCCCGCCAGGAGGGGATCAGGGGCTTGCCGTCGAAAACCTCCGCCAGCCGCTGACGCGTGCCTTCGGTGGTGGACGGCGGAAGTGCATCCCGCGCGAAGAAGCCTGTCTCGGCGATCTCTCGATTGGGTTCCGGCAGCCGGTCCTGCTGGAAAGCACGGACCACATAGACCGCGACATGATCGCGAATCGAGACATGATCGTTGAGAAACACCCCGTGCAGCACCGGCTCGCCGGTCAGCACGATCCGCCCTTCCTCGCGCAGCTCCATCTCCAGCGCCTCGCGAAATGTCTGGCCGACTTCGACGCCGCCACCGGGCAGATACCAGCCGGTGACATATGTATGCCGGACCAGGAACACCCGCCCGGCATGATCAACGACCACTGCGCGCACGCCCAGTGTCATCCCACGGGCCAGGCGGAAATACAGATGCACGAATTTGCGCAACGCCGGCTCCAGCCGCTGACGAAGGGTGGGCGCGGTCATGGCAGTCATCCTCATCGGGGCACGCAGCTTCGTCCTTGCGTCGTCGCGGCCACCTTGCCAAAACCCGACAGGGTTTCACAACCGTATGTTCAGCGACTGCTTGGCCATCCATGACCGTATTCACGCTTGCGCATCTGTCCGACCCGCATGTGCCGCCGATGCCCGAGCCGCAGTGGCGCGAACTGCTGAGCCAGCGTGTGCTCGGCTATATCAACTGGAAGCGCAACCGGCATCTTCATCACCGGCGCGACATGCTCGATGTGCTGGTCGCCGACCTGCAGGCGCAGCGCCCGGACCACATCGCCATCACCGGCGATCTGGTCAACCTGGCGCTTGCCGCCGAATTTCCGCGCGTGCGACGCTGGATCGAGGTGGTCGGCCGCCCCGATGAGGTCTCGCTGGTGCCCGGCAATCACGACGCCTATGTGCGCGGCGCGCTGGAAAGCTTCAAGGAGACCTTCGGCGACTACATGTGCAGCGACGATGCCGCAACACCTAGCTTTCCGTATCTGCGCATCCGCGACCCCATCGCGCTGGTCGGCGTCTCGTCTGGCGTGCCGACGGCGCCGTTCATGGCAACCGGATGGCTCGGCGCCGCGCAGATCGAGATGCTCGATCGGCTGCTTGCGAGCCTTGCCGATACACATCTGTTTCGCGTGCTGCTGATCCACCATCCGCTGCGCTCGAACAAATGGATGAAGCGCCTCACCGACTCCGACGCGCTGCAGGGCGTGTTGAAACAGCACGGCGTCGAACTGGTCCTGCAGGGCCATGACCACGTTCACTCGACCATGTGGTTCGAAGGCCCGCAGCGCCGCATTCCCGTGATCGGCGTGCCGTCGGCGTCATCACTGGCGCACGGTCACAAGCCGGCGGCGGCTTACAATCTGTTTGCGATCGAACGCGACGGCGAACGCTGGCGCTGCGAACAGACGGTGCGCGGCTTCGGCGATGGCGACATGGTGCATGAATTGAAGCGGACGCTGCTGGTGTAGGCGACGGCAAGGTTATTGCCCGCGCGTCGCCACCAGCAATGCGATCGCAAACAATCCGATCGCGCCGACGAGGACACCAGCTGCAAACGGCCAGAACCGGCTGCGCTGCTTCACCACCGGTGCCGGCTCCTGCGCCGGGGCGATCACCGTGGTCAGCGCGTGCTCGCGCTCCACCATCCGCCGCGCGATATAATCGGTGACCGCCTTCACCATGGTCGAAACGTCGTGCGATTCGGCCAGCACCTTGCGGCCGAAGCGGCTGTCCTGCACGAGGCGATAGCTGCGCTTGTCGCGCCCCATCACCACATGGGCGATCATGTCGATCCACAGCCGCGGCGTGTCGCCCTGGCTGATGCCGCGGTCGAACAGATCGATCTCGTGAGGGATCTCGGCGAACAGCGGATCGAGCGCCTCGTTGAGGATTTCGAGCCGGGCGACTTCGGCATCGCGCAGATCGACGACGACGCCGGTGCGATCGGCCGCCTCAATGCGGGCCTGCCGGAGTGCATCACGGAGCCGCCGGGGCTGAACATCATTGGCGGCGCTGCTGGTCCCATTCGCCATTTGAACTCCGCCTCAACACTGCCACGACCGGTGCTTTAACCTATCAGTTACGATAAGTCCCGGAAAGCGCGTTTGTTTCCAGAGGTTTGCCCCATACACAGCTATGGCCCCAACCGGGGATCCCGGATGAGGCCATAGCGTCAGCGTGAGCGTTTCCGTCGTGTCTGGCTTGCGGCGGCTCTGCGGCCGTTGCGCGGCAAACAGGGTCGCGCGATCAGGCGACCTGGCGGCTCGGCTCTTCGACGATGGAGAAGCGAACGCCGGCGCGATGACGGTTCTCTTCCGACACGGTCTTCCAGGCTTCCTCAGCCTGCTTGCGGGTCTTGAACGGCCCCTGCACCTGGGCAGACCCTTCGACCAGCTTGTGGAAGTTCATCGAACCGAATTCACCGCCGATGACCCAGAAATTGCTGCCCTGTGACATAGTCTTCTCCTCGCGAGCTTAACTTTCGTGACATGCGCTGCCGTCACCATGTGAAGATATAACGATAAACTCGCCAGAATCGCCAGATGGCTTGTGTTTGAATGGTGATGCAATGTAACATCATATCTTGTCACAAATGTCATAATGTCACGATTGTAAAAATGGGCGCCGATACCAACAAAAAGCTGTTCGTGGGCCCGAGGTTTCGCCGGATCCGGCAGCAACTCGGCCTGTCGCAGACCCAGATGGCCGAGGGGCTCGGCATTTCGCCGAGTTACATCAATCTGATCGAGCGCAACCAGCGCCCGGTGACGGCGCAACTGCTGCTGCGATTGGCCGAAACCTACGACCTCGATCTGCGCGATCTCGCCACCGCCGATGAGGATCGCTTCTTCGCCGAGCTCAACGAGATTTTTTCCGATCCGCTGTTCCGGCAGATCGATTTGCCGAAACAGGAATTGCGCGACCTCGCGGAGCTGTGTCCCGGCGTCACGCATTCGCTGCAGCGGCTCTATGCGGCCTACACCGAAGCACGGCGCGGCGAGACGATGGTGGCGGCGCAGATCGCCGATCGCAACGATGGCGGCCACTACGAGGCCAATCCGATCGAACGCGTGCGCGATCTGATCGAGGCCAATCGCAACTACTTTCCGGAGTTGGAAACCGCGGCGGAAAATCTGCGCGACGAACTCAACGTGCCGTCGCAGGATCTGTTTGCGGCCCTGAGCGAACGGCTGCGTGAAAAATACTCCATCGTCACCCGCATCATGCCGGTGGATGTGATGCGCGACACGCTACGGCGATTCGATCGGCACCGCCGGCAATTGCTGATCTCGGAAATGATCGACGCGCCCGGCCGTGCATTTCAGGTCGCGTTCCAGATCGGGCTGGTGGAGTGCTCGTCGCATTTCGAAAGCATCGTCGGCCGCGCCGGGCCGCTCGCCGATGCGCAGCGCCGGCTCTACCGCATCACGCTGGCAAATTATTATGCCGCCGCCGTACTGATGCCCTATGCGGCGTTTCACGCGGCCGCGGAAGCGCTGAGCTACGACGTCCAGGTGCTCGGCCAGCGCTTCAATGTCGGCTTCGAGCCGATCTGCCACCGCCTCACCACGCTGCAGCGCCCGACGGCGCGCGGCGTGCCGTTCTTCATGCTGCGCGTGGACAATGCCGGCAACGTATCGAAGCGCTTTTCGTCGGGCACGTTTCCGTTCTCGAAATTCGGCGGCACCTGTCCGCTGTGGAACGTGCATTCCAGCTTCGACACGCCGGACCGGCTGCTGCAGCAGGTGATCGAACTGCCCGATGGCAGCCGCTATTTTTCCATCGCGCAGATGCTGCGCCGTTCACCGGCGCCGCATCCGCATCCGCAACCACGTTTTGCCATCGGCCTCGGCTGCGAGATCCGGCATGCCAGCAAGCTGGTCTATTCCGCTGGCCTCGATCTGGACAAGGTCGAGGGCACCCCGATCGGCGTCAATTGCCGCCTGTGCGAACGCGAAAACTGCAGCCAGCGCGCCGAGCCGCCGATCACGCGGACATTGATCCTGGATGAGAACACGCGGCGGGTCTCGAGCTTCGCTTTCAGCAATGCGCGGGAGTTGTAGCGCGCTCCGCAGCCGTCGTTGCGAGGAGCGCAGCGACGCGGCAATCCAGAGGCCGCAAAGAAAGACTGGATTGCTTCGCTGCGCTCGCAATGACGAGTGGACCCCGTCGTGGCCGGGCTTGACCCGGCCATCCACGTTTTGCTTGGTAGCGCTGACGTGAAGGCGTGGATGCCCGGCAAGCGCCGGGCCCGACGAGAGAGAGGGGCTCATGCTGCGACCATTCATTCGATGCGCGATCGTGATTGCAGCATCGGCCATCGTACTCGCCTCCCCCGCCTTCGCACAACGCGGCGCGTCCTGCCACAACGGCCAAAACTTCGATCAATTCCTGGCTGGGTTGAAGCAACAGGCGGTGGCTGCCGGCGTCTCACAACGCGCGATGGCGGAGGCGTCTCCTTACCTTGTTTACGATCAGGGCATCGTCAATCGCGACCGCGGGCAGAAAGTGTTCGGGCAATTGTTCACGCAGTTTGCCGGCCGCATGGCGGCGGATTACCGGATGCAGAACGGGCAGCTCAAGATCAAGCAGCACGCGTCGGCCTTTGCCCGCGCCGAGAAGGAATACGGCGTGCCGCCTGCTGTCATCGCGGCATTCTGGGCGCTGGAAAGCGATTTCGGCGTGCAGATGGGCAATCTGCAGACGCTGCGCTCGCTGGTGTCGCTGGCTTATGATTGCCGGCGCTCGAAGATGTTTCAGGACGAGACCATCGCCGCGCTAAAGATCGTCGATCGCGGCGATCTGGCGCCAAGCGAGATGATCGGTTCATGGGCCGGCGAACTCGGCCAGACGCAATTCCTGCCGACGCATTACTACAACTACGCGGTGGATTACGACGGCGACGGCCATCGCAACCTGCTTCGGAGCCCCGCCGACGTGATCGGCTCCACCGCGCATTACATTTCCACCGGTTTGAAATGGCGGCGGGGCGAACCGTGGCTGCAGGAAGTGCGCATCAACGGAGAGATCCCGTGGGACCAGGCCGACCTCACCGTCAAGCTGCCGCGCAGCAAATGGGCCTCGCTCGGCGTCAGCTATGCCGACGGCCGGCCATTGCCGAATGACGGCATGCCGGCCTCGCTGCTGCTGCCGATGGGGCGGCATGGGCCGGCGTTTCTGGCTTATGCGAATTTCGCGGCCTATACGGAGTGGAATAACTCGCTGATCTATTCCACCACCGCGGCCTATCTGGCGACACGCATTGCCGGCGCATCCAAGATGCGCGCGCCCTCGGCGCCGGTCGCACAGCTCTCGCATAACGAGTTGCGCGAGATGCAGCAATTGCTGGCCAAGCGCGGTTTCGATGTCGGCAAGATCGACGGCATTCTCGGCCAGTTGAGCCGCACGGCCGTCAAGGCGATGCAGGTGAAGTTCGGACTTCCCGCGGATTCCTGGCCAACGGCGGAATTGCTGGCGACGCTGAAATCGGGACGGTGATTCTCGCGACACCACTCTCGCCTCAAAACGCCGTGATGGCCGGGCCCGTCCCGGCCATGACGTCTTTGGCTCGCCTTGATTTCGGCAAGGCGTGGATACGCGGGACAAGCCCGCGCATCACGGAGTTTTTCTTGTCCCGGGCGCGGCGCGCAGCGCTGTCCGCAGAGCCGGGACCGTTGCAGGCGTCGTCACATGTGGCGGTCCCGGCTCTGCGGAGCACCACGCAGAAGTGGCGTGATGCACCGCGTCCGGGACAAGGTGGACCTCTAAGCAAAATTTATTCTGCGTTGTGATGCGCCGGCGGTTGAATTCCCCCAACCGCGCCCCAAGTCCATGCAGCAGCATCTTTCTCGCACCTGCCGCTGCATCATCCGCATCACAGAAGAGTCCCCCCATGCCGTTCTATGATTTCGTCGTGCCCGCCTATCTGCAGATGCTGGGCAGCATGTCTGCCGGCCTGACAAAGGCGGAAGCCTATGCGGCTTCCAAAAAAATCGAACCGTTGGTGCTGCTTGGCACCAGGCTGTTTCCGGACATGCTGCCGCTGAGCCGGCAGGTGCAACTGGCCTGCGATTTCGCCACCAAGGGCAGCGCGCGTTTGTCCGGCAGCGAGGTCCCGTCGGTGCCGGATACCGAAACCACTTTCGGCGAATTGCAGGCGCGCATCGCCAAGACTGTCGATTACCTCAAGACCTTCACGCCGGCGCAATTCGAAGGCGGCGAGACCCGCGAGATCACCTTCCCCACCGGGCCGGGCAAGACAACCACCCTCACCGGCCAGCAATTCCTCACCAGCTTCTCGCTGCCGAGCTTCTATTTCCACGTCGTCACCGCGCATGATATTCTGCGAATGTGCGGCATCGATGTCGGCAAGCGCGATTATCTCGGCGCTGCGTAAACGCTGGCGGAGAAAATCCTGCATCCGCCGATGATCTGGCAGCACAGGTATTGCTCAGTCCGAGCGGATTGAGGCCGAACATTCTTTCATGATGCGCGTGACCGCGAACGCCTTGCCATCGGCGATCGCAATGCGCACCTCACTCCCATCATCGTCCCCTTTCATTCACGGAGCCTTCCTGATGAGCACGTCCAAATTGTTCGAACCGTATCAACTCGGCCAGCTCAAGCTGACCAACCGCACCGCCATGGCGCCACTGACGCGCAATCGCGCAGCGCCCGGCTTCGTGCCCGGCCCGCTTGCCGCCGAATATTACAGCCAGCGCGCCTCGGCCGGTCTGCTGATTACCGAAGCCAGCCAGATTTCCCAGCAGGGCCAGGGCTATCAGGACACCCCCGGCATCTACACGCCGGAGCAGGTGGCCGGCTGGAAGAAAGTCACCGATGCCGTGCACGCCAAGGGCGGTCACATCTTCATCCAGCTCTGGCATGTCGGCCGCATCTCGCATTCCAGCCTGCAGCCGGATGGCGGAAAGCCGGTCTCGGCCTCGGCGATTGCTGCGAAGACCAAGACCTTCGTCAACAACACCTTCACCGACGTCTCCGAGCCGCGTGCACTCGAGCTTTCCGAAATCCCCGGCCTGATCGACGACTACCGGCGCGCCGCAAGGAACGCCGTGCAGGCCGGTTTCGACGGTGTCGAGATTCACGCCGCCAATGGCTATCTGCTGGAGCAGTTCGCGCGCGCCTCGACCAACAAGCGCACCGACGCCTATGGCGGCTCGATCGAGAACCGCGCCAGGCTGATCCTGGAAGTCGCCGCTGCGGTGGCCAAGGAAATCGGTGCCGACAAGACCGGCATCCGCATCTCGCCGGTCACTCCGGCCAACGATGCCGCCATCGACGACGACGCGCAGCAACTGTTCGATCACATCACCGACGGGCTCAGCGCCGAGAAGCTGGTCTATCTGCATGTGGTGGAGGGCGCCACCGGCGGCCCACGCGACAACGCGCCGTTCGACTACGCCAGCCTGCGCAAGCGTTTTGGCGGCACCTATATCG
>JAPLPC010000498.1:0-14111 GCA_026400425.1 Hyphomicrobiales bacterium
GGAGCGTGCGGCACCTGCGCATTGCGGATGGGTGTCGGGGAGCAGGCCCTTGGCCATGCTCATCGGGAGAAACGGAATGCCCGAGGTTTCCACCAGCGCCTTCACGGCTTCGTCGGCCTGTGCGTAGGCGGCGCCCTTGCCGAGAATGATCAGCGGCTTCTTCGCCGACTTCAGCACGTCGAGCGCGCGCTTGATGCTGTCCGGAGCAGGGAGCTGTGCCGGAGCGGCATCGATAACCTTGACCAGCGACTTCTGACCGGCCTGCGCATTCATGACCTGACCGAACAATTTGGCCGGCAGATCGAGATAGACGCCGCCGGGACGGCCCGACACTGCAGCGCGGATTGCGCGGGCGAGACCGATGCCGATGTCCTGGGCATGCAGCACGCGGAACGCGGCCTTGCAGAGCGGCTTGGCGATCGCGAGCTGGTCCATCTCCTCATAGTCGCCCTGCTGCAGATCGACGATCTCGCGCTCGGACGAGCCGGAGATCAGGATCATCGGAAAGCAGTTGGTGGTGGCGTGGGCCAGCGCGGTGAGGCCGTTGAGGAAGCCGGGTGCCGAGACGGTGAGACACACGCCCGGCTTCTTGGTGAGATAGCCCGCGATCGATGCGGCGTAGCCCGCAGCCTGTTCGTGGCGGAACGACAGCACGCGAATGCCTTCGGCCTGCGCCATGCGGCCGAAGTCGGTGATCGGAATGCCGGGCACACCATAAATAGTGTTGAGGCCGTTCAGCTTGAGGGCATCGATGATCAGATGGAAACCATCCGTCAGGTCCTGTTCGGATGATGTGTCGATGGCGTGAACTGCGGACATTCCGCTCTCCCGTGACGTTTCTGAGTGAATGGTTGTTGGTCGGTGCCGCGCGACATGCCGCGCGACGGCGTTATGTAAAGGCAGCCCTTAGGTGAAAAGCTCCTGGCCGTGCGCTTCGACATAGGAGGCGAGACCGAGAGTGTGGTCGCGTGCCAGCTTTTCGGCCAGTTCGGTATTGCGTTCCTCGAGGGCTTCGATGATGGCGAGATGCTCGGGCAGCGAGGTCGCGGTCCGATCGACCCGGCCGATGGTGAGCTGACGATAGCCGCGCACATGCAGCAGGATGTCGTTGGTCATGTCGATCAAGACCGGCGATTCGCTCAGCGACAGCACCGCCTGGTGAAACGAGATGTTGGCCTTCGAATATTCCTCGACATGATCCTGCGGCAGGCGGTCCTTGCCGAAGTCCTTGAAGAAATCGCGCAGCGCCGAAATGTCTTTCTTGCGCGCGGTGGTGGTGATGAGCCGCGCCGCCATGCTCTCCAGCGCCGCCCAGGCGCGGATCATATCGACGATCTCGTTCTTGGTCTTGCGCACGACCACGATGCCGCGTCGTGGCACGGTCTTCACGAAGCCGTCCTGCTCAAGCATTGCGATGGCTTCGCGGATCGGCGTGCGGCTGACGCCGAGACGTTCGGAGAGGGCGCGCTCGTCGAGCATCACCGGATCCGGCGTCGTGTAGATGTCCATTTTGAGAATGGCTTCTTTCAAGGCCTCATAGGCCTTGGTCTTGAAGCTGGTCTCGGGTGCGATCCGTACGATCGCAAGATCGGCCTCGGACATAATGAACGGCGCCTTGGTTGGTTTTCGCGTGGGCATGAATCATCTCCGGTCGGAGACGTGGTACCACAGAAACAACAATAAGAATTTTTGGCATGCCAGATGCCAGCGTGTCAAGCTGGCGACGATTTCAGCATTTTTGCGCTGCAACGCGCCTTGACTTTCGAATTCCTGGCATACCAAATGCCATCAATTCGTCCGCGTCAAGAAACGCAATGGGAGAAGGCCATGTCTCAATCCAATCTCGCCGTCAAACAAGCAGCACCCTCAGCGAAGGAGGCCGTTCGCAAGGTGCTCGATGTCGTCAAGGCGGACAAGCGCACCAGCCTGACCGCCCCGGAAGGCAAGCTCGTCTGCGATGCCTATGGCATTCCCGTTCCGAAGGAAGGCGTTGCCACTTCGGCCGCCGATGCGGCGAAGCTCGCCGGCGGCATGGGCTTCCCGGTGGTGATGAAGATCGTCTCGCCGGACATTCTGCACAAGACCGAAGCCGGCGGCGTCATCGTCGGCGTCAAGACCGCCGAAGAGGCGCAAAAGGCCTACGACACGATTCTGGCCAACGCCAAGAAGTACAAGGCCGACGCCAAGATCGAAGGCGTGCAGGTCCAGCAGATGCTGATGGGCGGCACCGAGGTGATCATCGGATCGATCACCGATGGCTCGTTCGGCAAGCTGGTGGCCTTCGGCCTCGGCGGCGTGCTGGTGGAAGTGCTGAAGGACGTCACCTTCCGCCTCGCGCCCGCCACCAATGATGATGCGCTGTCGATGCTCGACGGCATCCAGGCGGCCGAGATGCTGCACGGCGTGCGCGGCGGCGATCCCGCCAACCGCGAAGCGCTGGCGGACATCATCGTCAAGGTCTCGCAACTCGTCAGCGATTTTCCGGAAATGGTCGAGCTCGATCTCAATCCGGTGTTCGCCACCAAGAAGGACGCCATCGCCGCCGACGTGCGCATCGTCGTCGATTTCGACTACAAGCCGCGCCCGGCGCCGCGCTCCAATGTGGAAATCGTCACCGCGATGAACCGCATCATGATGCCGAAGGCCGTCGCCGTGATCGGCGCCTCCGCCGAAGACGGCAAGATCGGCAATTCGGTGATGAAAAACCTGATCAACGGCGGCTACAAGGGCGAGATCTATCCGATCCACCCGAAGGCCACCGAGATCATGGGCCGCAAGGCCTATAAGAGCGTCAAGGATGTCGAAGGCGTGATCGACACCGCGGTGTTTGCGATTCCGGCGAAGTTCGTCGCCGGCGCGCTGATCGAATGCGGCGAGAAGAAAATTCCGGGCGCCGTTCTCATTCCGTCGGGCTTCGCCGAAGCGAACGAACCGGCATTGCAGGAAGAGATCGTCGAAATCGGCAAGAAATACGACGTGCGCCTGATGGGGCCGAACATCTACGGCTTCTACTACACACCGGCCAATCTCTGCGCGACGTTCTGTACGGCCTATGACGTCAAGGGCTCGGCGGCGCTGTCGTCGCAGTCCGGCGGCATCGGCATGGCCATCATCGGCTTCTCGCGCTCGGCCAAGATGGGCGTCTCGGCCATCGTCGGTCTCGGCAACAAGTCTGACATCGACGAGGACGATCTGCTGGCGTTCTTCGAACAGGATCCGAACACCAACATCATCGCGCAGCATTGCGAGGATCTGAAGGATGGCCGCGCCTTCGCGGAAGCCGCCAAGCGCGTCTCCAAGAAGAAGCCGGTCGTCGTGCTCAAGGCCGGCCGCACCTCGGCCGGCGCCAAGGCGGCCTCGTCGCATACCGGCGCGCTCGCCGGCAACGACAAGATCTATGAGGACGTGCTCAAGCAGTCGGGCGTGATCCGCGCCCGCTCGCTGCGCCAGCTCTTGGAATTTGCCCGCGGCATTCCCGTGCTCCCGACGCCGAAAGGTGAGAACGTGCTGATCATCACCGGTGCCGGTGGTTCGGGCGTGCTGCTGTCGGATGCGGTGGTGGACAACGGCCTGTCGCTGATGGCGATGCCGCCGGATCTGGATGCTGCGTTCCGCAAGTTCATCCCGCCATTCGGTGCGGCCGGCAATCCCGTCGACATCACCGGTGGCGAACCGCCGATCACCTATGTCAACACGGTGAAACTCGGCCTCGAAGATGAGCGCATCCACGCGCTGATCCTCGGCTACTGGCACACGATCGTGACGCCGCCGATGGTGTTTGCGAAGAACATGGTCGAGATCAAAAACGAGATGAAGAAGAAGGGCATCGACAAGCCCATCGTCGCTTCGCTCGCCGGCGATATCGAGGTCGAGGAGGCCGCGGAATATCTCTACCAGAACGGCATTCCGGCTTACGCCTATTCGACGGAGCTACCGGTGGAAGTGCTCGGTGCCAAATACAAGTGGGCGCGCGGCGCGGGGCTGCTGTAAGCGGCCTGCCACGGATCAACAAAGCAAAGCGCCGCCCGGGAAACCGGGCGGCGTTTTTTGTAGCTCTTGCTTCTCAGCCGTCATTGCGACGAAGCAATCCAGATAGCCACGGAAAAGACTGGATTGCTTCGTCGCAAGGGCTCCTCGCAATGACGGCCGGGAGCGCCGCGCCCTACACGATCACCTTCTGCTCGGCCACGCCCTCGCGGCCAAAGATTCGCAGATAGCGGTCGATCTCTTCCTGACTGCCGCCGGTGGTCTTGGCGGGATTGTCCGACAGCTTCACCGCGGGGCGTCCATTCGCCGCGGTGATCTTGCACACCAGGCTGATCGGATCGAGCGAGTCGAGACCGCGTGGATGCGCGCCGCGGAAATCGTTGGTGGCCATGGTGCCCCAGCCGAAGCTCTCGCGAATGCGTCCGCGGAAACGCTGGTGCAGATCGATCATCAGATCGACCTCGAGCCCGTCCGAAAACATCGCGCGCTTCTTGCGCGGATCCTCGCCGCGCATGGCGTACCAGGCGATGACTTCCTCGCCGGCGGCGACGGGCTCCTTGCTGTCCATGCGCATGCCCGTCCATTTGGAGGCCCAGGCCGGCGCGTCGCGCAGAAACTGCGTCATGCCGAACGTATCGGGCAGGATGATCAGCAGCTCGCCGTCATAGACTTCCTGCCACTTCGCCAGCACGTCATACTGCGCGGTCTTCAGCACCTCGTCGCTGTCGGCGAGGCAGGCGAACACCATGGGTAATTCATGCGAATTGGTGCCGATGGCCTCGAACGAGTGCTTGAAGGCGAGCAGGGCGTTCGAGGTGCCGACGAAGCTGCGGCCGAGTTCGTTGGCCATCGCATCCGTCACCCATTCCTGCCACAGAAATCCGTGGCGGCGGCGGGTGCCGAATTCCGCCAGCCGCATGTCGGGATAGGATTTCAGCTTCTTGATCTTGTTCCAGATCTTGGTCTTGGTCTGGGCATAGAGGATATCGAGCTCGAACTTGTCGAGCGACGCCATCGCGATGCGCGAGCGCAGCTCGCTGACGATGGCCAGCGCATAGATTTCCCACATCGTCACCGCAGCCCAGTCGCCTTCGAAGGTCAGGACATATTGGCCATCGACGGTCTCGAGCTTGTAGTCGGGCAAACGGAACGTGCGCAGATACTCGATATATTCCGGACGGAAAATGTCGCGGCGGCCGTAGAAGCGGTTGCCGGCGAGCCAGATCAGCTCGTTCTCTCGGAAGGTGAGGGTGCGGGCGTGATCAAGCTGGGCGCGCAGCACCGCCTCGGGAATGATCTCGGCAAGCCGCACGGTCTTGGTGCGGTTGATCAGGCTGAAGGTGACCGGGACCTTCGGATAAAGCATCCAGATGAACTGGTGCATCAGGAATTTGTAGAAATCCGTGTCCAGAAGCGACCGGATGATCGGGTCGAGGCGGTAATTGTGGTTATGGACCCGGGTGGCGAAATCCATCATGGCAGCGCCACTCCCCAAAACATGCCCGACGCCGGCATTTTTCCCGAGCGGCCGTGCCGCGCCTCGATGTCGCCTGCGCGACCAATACGTAAATTGGCGTATCCGGGGGTCGAAAGGATGTCAACGCAATGGCTGAATCCGCAATCAATGATTTTTCCGCAGCGTGGCAGCCCGCTGCGTGAGGACGCCTGCATTGCGTCGCCCGCGCGACCATGCCGTCGCCCATCCGATGGATCGCGTGCGGCAGTACCGCCGTGGTGCCGCTGAGGACCGACAGTCTCCGATGATCAAAACTTCAGCGATATGCTACCCATGTTGCCGCATCCGTAGCCTTGACAATAAAAGGGGCGGATCAGACTATTTGTATACGAACTAAATTCGGTTCTCGGGCGAGACGTCGTAGCTGCGATGGTGACAGATGCAGGGGCGCGTCAGCCGGCGGGATCGCGGCGACATCACATCCATATCCGCATGCGCGGATCACAACGGAGCTCGATCATGATCACGGCTCGTACACTCGGTTTAGTCGCTGCTGCCGGCGCATGGGCGCTGACAATCGGGCACGGCGCGCAGGCGCAGGACACGATCAAAATCGGCGAACTCAACAGCTACAAAACCCAGACCGCTTTTCTCGATCCCTACAAAAAGGGGTGGGAGCTGGCGATCGAGGAGATCAACGCCAAGGGTGGCGTGCTCGGCAAGAAGCTCGAAGTGATTTCGCGCGATGACGGCTCTTCGCCGGGCGATGCGGTGCGTGTCGCCGAAGAACTGGTAACGCGCGAGGGCGTCAATATCCTGGCCGGCACCTTCCTGTCGAATACCGGCCTCGCGGTGACGGAGTTTGCCGGCAAGAAGAAAGTGTTCTTTCTCGCCGCCGAGCCGTTGACCGACAAGATTACCTGGCAGAACGGCAATCGCTACACCTTCCGCCTGCGTGCGACGACCTATATGCAAGTCGCGATGCTGGTGCCCGAGGCACTCGCCGCGAAGAAGAAGCGCTGGGCGCTCGTCTACCCGAACTACGAATACGGCCAGGCTGCCGCCGCGACCTTCAAGGAGATGATGAAGGCCAAGCAGCCGGACATCGAATTCGTCACCGAGCAGGCGCCGCCGCTCGGCAAGGTCGATGCCGGCGCCGTCGTGCAGGCGATCGACGACGCCAAGCCGGATGCGATCTTCAACGTGCTGTTCGGTGCGGACTTCGCCAAATTGGTGCGCGAAGGCGGCACCCGCGGCGTGTTCAAGGATCGCACGGTGGTAAGCGTGCTGTCCGGTGAGCCCGAATATCTCGACCCGGTCAAGGAAGAAGCGCCGGTCGGCTGGATCGTCACCGGCTATCCCTGGGACAAGATCAAGATCCCCGAACATCAAACGTTTCTGGCCGCCTACCAGAAGAAGTACAACGACTATCCGCGTCTCGGATCGATCGTCGGCTATGCCACGATGAAGTCGCTGGCCGCCGGCATCGCCAAGGCCGGTTCGACCGATACCGAAAAGCTGATCACGGCATTCCGTGGCCTTGCCGTGGATGGCCCGTTCGGTCCGTTCACCTATCGCGCCAGCGATCATCAGGCGACGGCCGGGGCCTTCGTCGGCAAGATCGCGCTGGAGAATGGCAAGGGGACCATGACCGACATCAAATATGTCGATGGCGCCTCCGTGCTGCCGAGCGATGACGAAGTGAAGAAGCTTCGTCCGGCTGCCGAGTAAGCACAGTCCGTAGCAGCAGGCTTGCTCTCCCCGTGGCCTATGCGCGGGGAGAGGCGAGGACCCCATGAATCTCAACGCGTTCGTTTTCCAGGCCGTCAACGGGCTGTCGTCGGCATCGGGACTGTTCCTGGTCGCCGTCGGCCTGTCGCTGATCTTCGGCGTCACCCGGATCGTCAATATCGCCCACGGCTCCCTCTATATGCTGGGAACCTACATCGCCTACAGCGTCGCCACCAAGCTCGGCGGCGCGCTGGGGTTCTGGGGCGGTATCGTACTGACCGCCATCCTGGTTGGCATTCTCGGCGCGATCATCGAAGTGCTGTTGCTGCGGCGGATCTATCGCGCGCCCGAACTGTTCCAACTGCTCGCGACCTTTGCGCTGGTGCTGGTGTTCAACGATGCCGCGTTGTGGATCTGGGGACCGGAGGACCTGCTCGGCCCGCGCGCCCCTGGCTTGACAGGATCCATCGAACTGCTCGGCCGCCGATTGCCGACCTACGACATCTTCCTGATCGTCGTCGGTCCCGCCGTTCTGCTACTGCTTCACATGGCGCTGTCGAAGACGCGCTTCGGCCGCTTGATGCGCGCGGCGACGCAGGATCGTGAAATGGTCGGCGCGCTCGGCGTCAATCAGGCGATGCTGTTCACCGGCGTGTTTGCGCTCGGTGCGATGCTGGCCGGTCTCGGCGGGGCGCTGCAGATTGCCCGCGAGCCGGCGACGTTGACGACGGACCTCAACGTCATCGGCGACGCCTTCGTGGTAGTCGTGGTTGGCGGCATGGGATCGATCACCGGGGCCTATGTCGCCGCCGTGCTGATTGCCGAAGTGAAGGCGCTTTGCATCGCGCTGGGCATCGTCGATTTCGGCCTGTTCACCGTCAATTTCTCCAAGATGACGCTGGTCGCCGAGTTTCTGGTGATGGCCATCGTGTTGATTACACGCCCGTATGGATTGCTGGGCCGCGAGCAGGGCGCGGTGCGCAGCGTCGCCGAGCCCGAGGAGCCGCTGCGCCCGGCGACGACGGCGACCAAGATCGGCGGTCTCATCGTGTTGTTCGTGCTGATCGCCATGCCGCTGATTGCGCAAGGTTCGCCCTATACGCTGGTGCTTGGCATCGATGTGCTGATCGCCATCCTGTTTGCCGCCAGTCTGCATTTCATCATGGGCCCCGGTGGCATGCATTCGTTCGGCCATGCCGCCTATTTCGGCCTCGGCGCCTATGGTGCGGCGTTGCTCGTGAAGTGGTTCGCGGCGCCGATGGGCGTGGCACTTGCGGCGGCGCCGCTGGTGGCGCTGATGGGCGCGTTGCTGTTCGGTTGGTTCGCCGTGCGATTGTCAGGCGTCTATCTGGCGATGTTGACGCTGGCCTTCGCGCAGATCGTCTGGGCGGCCGTGTTCCAGTGGGAGACGCTGACCGGCGGCTCCAATGGCGTGCTCGGTGTGTGGCCGTCAGCGCCATTCGAGAGCCGTCCGGCGTTCTACTATCTCACGCTCGCGCTCGCCGCCCTCGGCGTGTTCCTGATCCGGCGTTTCCTGTTTGCGCCATTCGGCTATGCCATGCGCGCGGGGCGTGACTCGCCGTTGCGCGCCGAAGCCATCGGCCTCGACGTCAAGCGCATCCACTGGCTGGCCTTCGCGATTGCCGGATGTATCTGCGGCGTCGCCGGCGGACTGTTCGCCTTCGCCAAGGGATCGATCTCGCCGGAGACCATTGCCGTCAGTCGTTCCATCGATGGTCTGGTGATGGTTCTTCTCGGCGGCTTGCAGACTCTGTCGGGGCCGATCGTCGGCGCATCGGTGTTTGCGGTGCTTCAGGACAGCGTGATGCGATCGACCGAATACTGGCGCGCCTTGCTGGGCGGCGTCATTCTGCTGTTGGTGCTGGCATTCCCGGCGGGGATCGTCGGCGGCCTGGCCAAATTGTTCGCTCGCCGAAAGGCTGCGTCATGAGCGATCTCGTCATCCGTCAGTTGTCGAAATCGTTCGGCGGCGTGCGCGCCGTCAACGACGTCTCGTTCGCGATCAAGCGAGGCGAATTCCTCGCTTTGATCGGGCCGAATGGCGCCGGCAAATCGACCTGCTTCAACATGATCAACGGCCAGCTGCAGCCGGACTCCGGCGAGATCATGTTCGAGGGCACGCCGTTGAGGGGCAAGAAGCCGCGCGATATCTGGCGGCTTGGCATCGGTCGCACGTTCCAGGTGGCGGCGACGTTCAATTCGATGACGGTCATCGAGAACGTTCAGATGGCTCTGATCTCACATGCCAGCCAGGTCTATCGGTTGTGGAAGCCGGCGCGCGCGCTGCATCGCGAGCGCGCCCTCGAACTGCTCGCCCAGGTCGGCATGCAGGATGCCGCCGACCGGCCGAGCCGAGAGCTTGCTTACGGCGACGTCAAGCGCGTCGAACTCGCCATTGCACTTGCCAACGAACCGCGGCTGCTGCTGATGGACGAGCCCACGGCCGGGATGGCGCCCAAGGAGCGCAATGACCTGATCGCGCTGGTGAAGCGGCTGGTGATCGAACGCGGCATCTCCGTGCTGTTCACCGAACATTCGATGGATGTGGTGTTTGCATTCGCCGACCGCATCATCGTGCTGGCGCGCGGCAAACTGATCGCCGATGGCGATGCCAGATCGATCCGCGACAATCCGCAGGTGCAGGAAGTCTATTTCGGCACCGGCAAGACCTTCAAGGCGGAGGCCCGGTCATGAGCACGCAGATGCTGACCGTCGAAAAGCTGTGCGCCTCCTATGGCGCTGCGCAGATCCTGTACGATATCGGGCTCGAGGTCGGGCGTGGCGAGGTGGTGGCGCTGATGGGCCGCAACGGTGCCGGCAAGACCACCACCATGAAGGCCGTGATGGGCCTGATGACGCAATCGACCGGCAGTATCGTGTTCGACGGCCACGACGTCTCGGGCCGCCAGCCCTATGAGATCGCGCGGCTCGGCCTCGGTTTCGTTCCGGAAGATCGCCGCATCTTCTCCGATCTCACCGTTCTGGAAAATCTCGACATCGGACGCCAACCGCCGCGCAAATTCAGCGATGGCGTTGCGGCGCCGGTGTGGACCGAGCAGAAACTGCTCGCGCTGTTTCCCAATCTCGGCGAGATGCCGCACCGGCCCGGCGGGCGCATGAGTGGCGGCGAGCAGCAGATGCTGACGATCGCGCGCACGCTGATGGGCAACCCGCTGCTGATCCTGCTCGACGAGCCCTCGGAAGGCGTCGCGCCGGTCATTGTGGAAATGATCGCCAACACCATCGTCGAGCTCAAGAAGGCCGGGGTCTCCATCCTGCTGTCGGAGCAGAATGTCCACTTCGCCGAACTCGTATCCGACCGCGCCTATGTTCTTGAAAAAGGTCAGCTGCGATGGAACGGCACCATGGCGGAGCTGGCCGACAACATCGATATCCAGCGTGCCTATCTGACGGTCTAGCGACCACAGCCTGGCCCGAAGATATTGCTGCCGATCGGTCCAGGACATGACATCATCGTGCGGGCCCGGGGATACAGAGATTGGCCAAAGTCAGATCGCAGGCCGGCAATGAGAAGCCCGCGGGCTACGAGCTCGATGGGCAGGTCGGCTTCCTGCTGCGCGCGGCCATGCAGCGCCACACCTCGATCTTCATGTCGAACATGGTCGAAGATCTGACGCCGACGCAGTTTGCCGTGATGGCCAAATTGCGCGAGGTCGGGCCGGACTCGCAGAATCATCTCGGACGATTGGTGTATCTGGACGCTGCGACCATCAAGGGCGTGGTCGATCGCCTGGTGCTGCGCGGATTCCTCAGCACCGACTCCGATCCCAACGACCGTCGTCGCCGCGCCGTGTCGTTGACGGAGCAGGGCAAGCGCGTCGTCGAGACCGCGGTCGGTGTTGCCACCGAGGTCACCGCCAAGACATTGCGGCCTCTGACCCTCGACGAGCAGCGGGCTTTGACGCGCCTCCTGAAGAAACTCACCTGACGCGCCAGTGACGCTGCGAATCACACTGATTCAGCGGCCGCTTTGCCGCAGTTTTGGTCGTGCGTGCAGCAAGCAAGCCTGTGTCATCCATCATGCCGTCGCGACCGGCAAAGGGAAACCAGGGCGATGCCGACCTGCACGTGGCGAGCTGAGTCTCGATGGCAGTCAAAAGTCTCATATTTTCCAGATCGTTAGGTCCCCCCTTGGCACCGGCCGGACGGCCGGCTTAAAGATGCGGCGACATCCAACAGCGCCTGGCGACGTCATCTCGCCCGACACCCCGGGGCCGCCTCGTGTCGCCTCATCAACTGCCTGCAAAGGACACCGCCCGTGTCGAAGACCACCGTGCCTGCCCCCCAGCTCTCGCTGCCGAAGGACAAGATCAGGATCCTTCTGCTCGAGGGCGTGAACGACAGCGCCGTCGAACTGATCGACATCGCGGGCTACACGAACGTCACGCGGCTCCCCAAGGCTCTCGGCGGCGACGAGTTGAAGGAGGCGCTAAAGGGCGTGCATCTGCTCGGCATTCGATCGCGCACCCAGATCACCCAGGACGTTCTCGATGCGGCCGACCGCCTGATCGCCATCGGCTGCTTCAGCGTCGGCACCAATCAGGTCGATATCGATGCCGCCCGCCGCAGCGGCATTCCCGTGTTCAACGCGCCGTTCTCCAACACGCGCTCGGTGGCCGAACTGGTCATGGGCGAGGTGGTGATGTTGTTCCGCCGGATCGTCGATCGCTCGGTCGCGGCCCATGACGGCCAATGGGACAAATCCGCCACCGACAGCCATGAAGTGCGCGGCAAGACGCTGGGCATCGTCGGCTATGGCAATATTGGCTCGCAGCTTTCCAACCTCGCCGAAACCTTCGGGATGAAGGTGATCTTCTACGATCACACTGATCGTCTGCGCCACGGCAACACCGAGCCGGTGGCGACATTGCTGGAACTAATGGCGCAGAGCGACGTGGTCAGCATGCACGTGCCGGAGACGCCGGCGACCAAGAACATGATCGGCAAGACCGAACTGTCCTGGATGAAGGACGGTGCCTATTTCATCAATAACAGCCGCGGCACGGTGGTCGATCTCGATGCGCTGGCCGAAGTGCTCCGCAGCGGCAAGCTGCGCGGCGCCGCGGTGGACGTATTCCCGGTGGAGCCGAGCTCCAATCACGAGAAATTCGTCACACCGCTGCAGGGACTGCCCAATGTGCTGCTGACGCCGCATGTCGGTGGCTCGACCGAGGAAGCTCAGGAGCGCATCGGCGCCGAAGTCGCGCGAAAGCTGATCGACTATAGCGATACCGGAGCGACGGTGGGTGCGGTGAATTTCCCGCAGGTGCAATTGCCGGCGCGTCCGCTGGGAACGCGCTTCATTCAGGTCCAGCGCAATGTGCCGGGCATGCTCGGCCGTCTCAACGAAGTGCTGGCCCGCCACGCCGTCAACATCGCCGCGCAGTATTACGAGACCAACAACGATGTCGGCTATGTCGTGCTCGATGCGGATGCCTCGGCCGCCGACAGCCAGCGTGTGCTGGACGACATCCGCGCGCTTGAAGGCACCATCCGCGCGCGGCTGCTTTACGAATACAAGGACTGAGCGAGGTTCGCGTCTCAGGCCTGCCGAAGCCGGGTCAGCGTTTGTGCTGCTGGTGGTTTGGCTCGGCCCGGTGGCGGTGGCCGGCGTCATCCTGGAACTGACCGGCGCCTGGGCAGTGCACTATCCGCATGTCTCCACCCATCCGCTGGAAAGCACGCGGATGCTCCGCGGACGCCTGCTTCAGGTGCTGATGCTGAACCAGAACTATCATCTTGTGCATCACCTGTGGCCGCGCATTCCGTGGTTCCGCTATGGCCAGGCGGCCGCCGCTGCGGAGCAGGCGGTGCGGGCGCATCGTGATCGCTGCCGGGACGACGATCAGCCGGCAATCCACGGCAGGGCCTCGGCGACGACGCCGAGAACCAGTATCACGCCATAGATGGCGACGCAGAAGGATTCCAACTTGCCACGCATCGGCCGCTCCCATAATCCCAAACCAGCATGCCCGTTTATGGTTATCGCGGGGTTAATCGGCTGGGTGACGCCGACGTAACGTCATACGTCGGTGGCGTGCGCAAGCAGATTTTGCGGTCGTCGCGGCTTCAAAATCACGGTAAGTGACCAGTCGGTACGCATTCAGAAGTCCGGGCTAGCCCGCTTGGAATGCCGAGCCGGCGCAGATCAATAATCCGATGGATCAATGAGCGTTCTCAACAGTGTGAAGTTTTCCGTCGCCCCGATGATGGATTGGACCGACAGCCATTGTCGCGTGTTCCATCGGCTGCTGACGCGGCGGGCGTTGCTTTATACGGAGATGGTGACGACGCCGGCGATCCTGCATGGTGATCGGCAGCGGCTGCTCGGTTTTGACGCCAGCGAACATCCGGTGGCGCTGCAGCTCGGCGGCTCGGATCCGGACAAGCTCGCGGAAGCGGCGCGGATCGGGGCCGGGTTCGGCTACGACGAAATCAACATCAATATCGGCTGTCCGTCGGACCGCGTGAAGGAAGGCCGCTTCGGTGCATGCCTGATGGCGGAGCCCGATCTGGTCGCGCGCTGCGTGGCGGCGATGAAAGCGGCGGTCGATGTGCCGGTGACGGTGAAGTGTCGCATCGGCGTCGACGATCAGGATCCTGAGGTGGCGCTCGACGCGCTGGCCAATGCGGTGGTCGCGGCGGGTGCCGACGGCTTGATCGTGCATGCGCGCAAGGCGTGGCTGAACGGTCTGTCGCCCAAGGAAAACCGCACCGTGCCGCCGCTGGACTACGATCGCGTCTATCGGCTGAAGGCGGCGATGCCGCACGTGCCGATCGCCATCAATGGCGGCATTGCCGGCATCACCGAGGCGAAGCAACATCTGGCGCATGTGGACGGCGCCATGCTCGGCCGCGCCGCCTATCAGGAGCCGTGGCGCCTGCTTGCGGTCGA
>JAPLPC010000498.1:14118-16650 GCA_026400425.1 Hyphomicrobiales bacterium
GAGCCGGCGCAGCATGCGACGATGAAAGATGCGATGGAAGCGATGATGCCGTATATCGCCGATCAGCTCGCGCAGGGCACGCGGCTGCATTCGATCACGCGGCACTTCGTCGGCGCGTTCCATGCGGTGCGCGGCGCGCGCGCGTTCCGGCGCCATCTCGCCGAGCATGGCGTCCAGCATGGGGCAGGGCTCGACGTGTTGCGTGATGCCATCGCGCTGGTCGAGGATGCGCCGGCGGTGTCGGCAGCGGCCTGAGTGCTACGGATAGCCGCGCAGCTTGAGTTTGTCCGCGCGCACTTCCCAGCTTTCCAGCCGATCCAGAAAGCTCATCCCCAGGAGGTTGGTCTTCATCGCGCCGCGTGGAGCGACCAGGGCAGGCACCGAGCGCTCGGTCAGTTTGCCGACGGCCATGCGGTCCAGCGACAGCCGTGCCGCTTTGGTCCGGCCGGAGACGGTTTCGACATCGACATTGTAGGTAAGTAACTCGACCGGAAGGCCGATCGCCTTGGCGGTCTCATAGGACAGCATCACAGAGGTGGCGCCGGTGTCGATGATCATCGGCGTTTCGATGCCGTTGATAGTGGCCTGTAAGGCGAATTCGCCGCCATTGCCGCGCGGCACATCGACGATGCGCGGCATCGGCGGAATCTGTTTGCGCAGGATTTCGCTGACCAGCGTACCGGCCTTGGTGATCCGCCCTGAATCGCCATAAGCGAGAGCTGCGCCGGCGGTGGCGACGATCACGATGACCAGCAGGATCACGCGCGTCATGCGGCGTCTCCGGTCAGCGCAAGGATCAGCTGGTTGCAGTCCGCGGCTTGCGGGCAAAGCTCGACGGCGGCGCGAAGCCGGCCTGCGTCATGCGCTCTTCCAGCGAGGCCATGATGCTCTGGCGTTCTGCACTTTCCATGCGGCCCCAGCGCGCGATCTCCGGCAGCGTCCGTCCGCATCCGAGGCAGAGCTTGGCTTTGGGGTCGATGACACAGATGGCGATACACGGCGTTTCTTTATTCATCGAGGGATATGAAGCAGTTCGGCGCGGTTGCGCAAGGTGCTCGATTAAAGCCCGGTTCCTGCATTCATGATCGGCTTGTTGCGCGGTCGGCGCTTTTCGTCGGTGATCTCGTATTGCGGCTGCAGCGGCGGCGCGTCGTCGGTGACCGGCGCCAGCGCCGACATCACGCGCTCCGGCGGGAAGGTGACGATCACCTCGGTGCCGATTCTCAGTTTCGATTTCAGCGTGAAGGTGCCGCCATGCATGTCGATCAGGCTCTTAGCGATCGGCGGGCCGAGCCCGGCGCCTTGCTCGGCCGACTTGATCGAGTTGGAGCCCTGGCCGAACGACGCCAGCACGATCGGGATCTCGTCTTCGGCGATGCCCGAACCGGTGTCCTTGCAGCTCAGATACTGGCCGCCCGATGCGGTCCATCCGACCTTGAGCCAGATCTCGCCGCCTTGCGGGGTGAACTTGATGGCGTTGGAGAGCAGGTTGAGGACGATCTGCCGACAGGCGCGCTCATCGCCCCAGACCCGCGGCATGCCGTGTTCGAACACTTCGTGGATGGTGATGCCGCGGCTGGTGGCGCGCAGCTTCAACAGATGGTGGCAGTCGGCGACGACGTGTTCGAGCGAGACCGCTTCTTCGTTGAGTTCGTAGCGACCGGCCTCGATGCGCGACAGGTCGAGGATCTCGTTGATCAGATTAAGCAGGTGGACGCCGGAATTATGGATGTCGCCGGAGTAGTCCTTGTAGACCGCCACGGCATGGGCGCCGAAAATCTCGCTCTTCATCACTTCCGAAAAGCCGAGAATGGCGTTCAGCGGGGTGCGCAGTTCGTGGCTCATCTGCGCCAGGAAACGCGACTTGGCGACATTGGCGGCTTCGGCGCGGTGGCGCGCTTCGTCCGAGATCGCCTTCGCCTGTTCGAGCTCGCCGATCAGCGCGTCCTTTTCGGCGCGCGCCTCGAGGGCGGCGAGGGTGGTCGAATGCAGGCGCTGGGCGAGCAGGATGAAATAGCCCTCGGCAGCGACCGACAGCGCGCCGAGCACATAGCTGTCGAAGTTGCCGCGCAGGATGAAGCTCAGTGCCACGCCGAACGTCACCGGCGCGGTGGCGGCGATGGCGGCAATCGGCAGGCTCGACGCCAGCATGCTGGAGACGGCGACCACCAGCAGCATCAGAAACATCGTCAGTGAATTGGCGGCGATGTCCGTGCCGGTCGGATGCACCAGGATGATCGTCCAGGCCAGACCGTAGAGCAGATCGAGCACCATGAACCGTGTGCGCCACTTGTGCGTCGCATTGGGCGAAGGCTGTTCGGCGAGATAGCGATTGCAGGTGCGCAGGATCGCGGCTTGGATGCACAGCATGCCGCAGGCCCAGACGGCCGCAGGCAGTGGCTGCATCCAGATGCCGAACACGATCGCGGTGCCGACCACTAGCAATGTGACTACCAGCGAGCCCGACAGGCGGGTCTGGGCGTATTGCCGGAGCAGTTCGCGGTCGAAAGCGGGCCGGGTGCCGGAGGTCGA
>JAPLPC010000199.1 GCA_026400425.1 Hyphomicrobiales bacterium
TGCGGACGGTCTGGCGCACCAGCACCGCATCGAACCAGCCACAACGACGCTTGCGGCCGGTGTTGACGCCGAATTCCTTGCCGCGACGGCCGATTTCCTCACCGATCTCGTTGTCGAGTTCGGTCGGGAACGGACCGGCGCCGACGCGCGTGGTGTAGGCCTTGCAGATGCCGAGCACATAACCGACGGCGCCCGGGCCCATGCCGGTGCCGGTCGCTGCCTGGGCGGCCACGGTGTTGGACGAGGTCACATAGGGATAGGTGCCGTGATCGACGTCGAGAAGCGCGCCCTGCGCGCCTTCGAAGAGGATGCGCTTGCCTTCGCGGCGCTTGTTGTCGAGCAGCTTCCACACCGTCTCGGCGTAGGGCAGCAGCGCCGGCGCGAAGGCGGCGAGCTCTTTCACGACATCGGCGCTGTTGAATTCGGCGAGGCCGAGACCGCGGCGCAGCGCATTGTGATGCGTCAGCAGGCGATCGACCTTGTGCGGCAGCGTGTCGAGATCGGCGAGATCCATCAGCCGGATGGCGCGGCGGCCGACTTTGTCTTCATAGGCAGGGCCGATGCCGCGCTGGGTGGTGCCGATCGCGGTGGCCTTGTTAGCGTTTTCGCGCAGCGCATCGAGTTCGCGGTGCAGCGGCAGAATCAACGTGACGTTCTCGGCGACGCGCAGATTGTGCGGACCGACATCGACGCCCTGGCCCTTGAGCCGGGCGACCTCATCGACGAAAGCCTGCGGATCGAACACCACGCCGTTGCCGATCACCGACAGTTTGTTCTGGCGGACCACGCCCGAGGGCAGCAGCGCCAGCTTGTAGGTCTTGCCGTCGATCACCAGTGTGTGGCCGGCATTGTGGCCGCCCTGATAGCGGGCGACGACGTCCGCCTGATCCGACAACCAATCGACGATCTTGCCCTTCCCCTCGTCGCCCCACTGGGCGCCGACGACGACAACATTGGCCATGTGGCGCTAGTCCTCTGAAATTTCGCGCGTTCAAGCGTGATCGCCACGACGAACGGTCTGCCGCTCGCCGGATCACGCCCAGGCACCCGCCCAAACGCGCCGAGGGACGCTGTCTGCGATGCAAACCGGGAATAAAGGAAGAAGTCCGCGAAAACAAGCGCAAGGACCGAGAAAACAGCCCCGTCAAGCCTGGCCAAACCTTTGATATCCCCTGAAAATCTGCCGTAGTATGGCAGCAATGAGGCAGATTCCACGTGGTCGACACGGCGAGAACGACCCCAACCAAGCTCTCCATCAGCAGGGAGCGAATGAGGAAAATGAGATGGCCCGCATCGACTACAGTGATTCCGCGACTGCCAACGCCCGCACGCGCGAATTGCTCGACAAGAACCGCAACGCCAATATCTTCCGGCAACGCCAATATCTTCCGCATGATGGCGCATTCGCCAAGCTATCTCGAACAATATTGCCGGCTTGGCGGGGCGATCCGCCACAAAGGCGAGCTCGATCCGGTGCTCCGCGAACTCGCGATCACCCGCACAGGCATCCTCTGCGAGGCGCCGTATGAAGTGGCTGCCCACAAACGCATCGGCGGTTATGTCGGCGTTTCCGACGCGCAGAACGCGGCGCTCGAGGACTGGCAGAGCGCCGGTTGTTTCGATGATACACAACGCGCCGCGCTCGCCTTCACCGACGAGATCGTCGAGCTGCATCGGCCAACAGAGGCGACGTTCTCCGCCATCGCGGCCAAACTGACACCGGGCGCGCTGGTGGAGTTGCAGATGTCGGTCGGCTTCTACATCATGACGTCGAAGTTTCTCGAGACGTTTGCGATCGACATGCAGCCGGTCACCGACGTCGTGTGATCGCCTTGATGAGCCATCGATGTCCAAATCCACCCGCGCCACTCAAAGTCTGACGAAACTGGGCGCCGCTTTCACGCTGCACAGCTATGACTACGACCCCACAGTCGAGCGTATCGGCATGCAGGCGGCGGCAGCGCTCGGCATCGCGCCGCAGCGGATGCTGAAGACGCTGATGGCGGAGGTGGACGGCAAGCCGGTCTGTGTCGTGGTGCCGTCCGACAAGGAAGTGAGCATGAAGAAGCTCGCGGCCGCCTTTGGCGGCAAGTCGGCAAAGATGATGCGGCCTGAGGACGCCGAACGGGTGACCGGCTACCATGTCGGCGGCATCAGCCCATTCGGCCAGAAAAAGCGTGTACCGACGCTGATTGAACAGGCGGCCCTCACGGAGACGACCGTCTATCTCAATGGCGGGCAGCGCGGGCTGCAGATCGAAATGGCCCCCGAGGCCGCGCGGGCGGCGCTGGACGCCGCGACCGCCACGTTGACGGACTGAGGCGGATCTCACGGCCGGCCCTGCGGCAATGAACCATCGCCCCGCTCGGGAACACCGATGTAGGCTTCGAATTATGCCCGGACAACCTCAGAGGGAGCATCGACATGCGCGCGATCCTGACAGCCACCGCCCTTCTCGTCGCCGCCGGCGGCCTCAGCAGCATCGGCGCGACGTCCGCCGAAGCGCGCGAATATCCCTGGTGCTCCCGCACCTCGGTATCCGGCTTTAATCCGAGCTGCGACTTCACCTCCTATGCGCAATGCATGGCGACGGTGAGCGGCCAGCGCGGGTCCTGCATGCGCAACCCTTATGTCACCTTCAACGAACAGCGCGAGCCGCGCCGCAAGGGACGCCAGATGCGAGAGCAGCACAACGACTGGAACAATAACGGCTGGAACCAGCGCTGGTAATCAGTGCGGTCCCTACGAAAATGTCGCCCCCGATTAGCTTCGGAGGCGACATTTTCCTTTCATGGATGACGGACGGCCGCA
>JAPLPC010000492.1:0-18396 GCA_026400425.1 Hyphomicrobiales bacterium
GGTGACCCGGCAGGACCGGATGAACCGCGCGCCAGGCCAATTTGCCATGGCCGATTTCGCGACGCTTGGTGCCGCCCATACGACCGGTCTCGCCGACCGAGTAGGGAGGGAAGTTGTAGTGCAGCAGGAACGTCTCTTTGTACGTTCCCGACAGCGAGTCGATATACTGCTCGTCTTCGCCGGTGCCGAGCGTGGTGACCACCATCGCCTGGGTTTCACCACGGGTGAACAGTGCCGAACCGTGCGCCCGCGGCAGGATGCCGACCTGGGCGACGATCGGACGAACCGTGGTCAGGTCGCGGCCGTCGATGCGCTTCTTGGTGTCGAGGATGTTCCAGCGAACGATCTTCGATTCCAGTTCCTTGAACACGCCGGCGATGCGGAGCTTGTCGTATTTCGGCTCCTGACCTTCCGGGAAGTAATGCGCCATCACCTTCTGCTTGACGGCGCCGACGGCGGCGTAGCGGTCCTGCTTGATAGCAATGCCATAGGCCGAGCGCAGCTCGCCCTCGATCATGCCGAGCATTTCCTTCTCGAGCGCGCTGTCGTCGATGGTGGTGACTTCGCGCGGCTCCTTGGCGGCCTTCTCGGCCAGCTCGATGATCGCCTTGATCACCGGCTGGAAGTGGCGATGACCGAACATCACGGCGCCGAGCATGATCTCTTCGTTCAGCTCCTTGGCTTCCGATTCGACCATCAGCACGGCGTCGGCGGTGCCGGCGACGACCAGATCGAGCTGGGTCTCCGCCATTTCGTCGAGCGTCGGGTTGAGGATGTATTCGTCGTTGCTGAAGCCGACGCGGGCGGCGCCGATCGGACCCTTGAACGGCGCGCCGGACAGCGTCAGGGCAGCCGAGGTCGCGACCAGAGCGAGAATGTCCGGATCGTTTTCCATGTCGTGCGACAGCACGGTGACGACGACCTGGGTTTCGTTGCGCCAGCCATCGGCGAACAGCGGACGGATCGGACGATCGATCAGGCGGGAGACCAGCGTCTCCTTCTCGGTCGGACGACCTTCACGCTTGAAGTAGCCACCGGGGATGCGGCCGGCGGCATAGGTCTTCTCGATGTAGTCGACGGTCAGCGGCAGGAAGTCGATGCCGTCCTTGGCCGACTTGGCGGCGACGACGGTCGCGAGCACGATGGTTTCGCCATAGGTGGCCATGACGGCGCCGTCAGCCTGACGGGCAACCATGCCGGTTTCCAGCTTGAGCGGACGACCGCCCCAATCGATCTCGACGGAATGAGCATTAAACATCTTGGATATCTTTCATGGGTTCGCGGAAGTCGCGGCGCCCGAAAACGCAAAAGCCAGACACCCAGAAGGCATGCGCAAGACGGCAAGAGGCTGATCGCACATGGGCTAAATCAGCATCCGGCGATCCTGCCAAACCTCCTGAAGCTCTGGCTTCGGTATTCGAAATGGCGCCCATCCTTCCGATGGTCGCGGATTGGGGCATTCTTGCTCCACTCCGCGCGACGGGCTCCTTGCCCGTCATCGCCCAGCTGCCGGATTGCTGCTGGACGCTATCGTGCGGGCCACGCCGGCCTGCACTACGTGATGGCATGAAACAGATTTGGGCTGATCCATACGAAAACGCGCGCAGAGGCTGCGCGCGTCAATTCGCTTAGCGGCGAATGCCGTGCTTTGCGAGCAGGCCCTTGTACCGGGCCTCGTCCTTCTTCTTGATGTAATCGAGAAGCGAACGACGGGTGGACACCAGCTTCAGAAGACCACGACGGGAATGGTTATCCTTTTTGTGGGTCTTGAAGTGCTCGGTGAGGTTGGTGATGCGCTCCGAGAGGATGGCAACCTGAACCTCAGGCGAACCGGTATCGCCGGTCTTGAGGGCGTTGTTCTTGATGACTTCCGCTTTGCGTTCTGCGGCAATCGACATCGTCAGTGGCTTTCTTTTTGAACCGGATTGGCAGTCAATCCGGAAAGGTTGAACACGCGCTTGGGGATGAGCTCACCATTGCTGAGTTCGGCGAGGGCCAGTAACCGGCCCGACACCGTGACATAAACCGTGCCATTGCAATGAGGCGCATCCCGTCCGCGCAACAAGACGGCCTGGCCCCGATGGAGCCTGGCCGCATCTGACCGTGTGACGGCCAGCGCCGGGATGTCGTCCAGCGCGGTCTCAACGGGCAGTAGCGCGTCGGCAAGGCTTCCCTCGCCAGACGCGGCTCTATCGCACAAAGCCTCTAATTCTGCCAGTGGAATCATGTCGGCTTCGGCGAATGGGCCCACCAGGGTCCGGCGCAGCGCGCTGATATGGCCGTAGCAGCCGAGCAGACGGCCGATGTCACGGGCCAGCGCGCGCACATAGGTGCCCTTGCCGCATTCGGCTTCGAATACCGCGTGGTCGCTATCCGGTTGTTCCGTAAGAACTAATTCGTGGATCACGACGGGGCGCGGAACCAGCGGGACGGTTTCGCCGTCGCGCGCCAGGTCATAGGCACGCTCGCCCTGGATCTTGATCGCCGAATATTGCGGCGGAGTCTGCTCGATATTGCCGGTAAACTGCGGCAGCAGCGCGCGGATCTGCTCGGCCGTCGGCCTGATGTCGGAGGTCTGGGTGACACGGCCCTCGGTGTCGTCGGTGTCGCGCTCGGCGCCCCAGGCGACCGTGAAACGGTAACGCTTGCGGCCATCCATCACGAACGGCACGGTCTTGGTGGCTTCGCCGAGTGCGATCGGCAGGCCGCCGGACGCGAGCGGATCGAGGGTACCGGCGTGGCCGGCGCGCTTGGCCTGGAACAGGCGCTTGGCGACTGCGACCGCCTGGGTCGAGGTCATGCCGATCGGCTTGTCGAGAATGACCCAGCCATGGACGTCGCGCTTGTCGCGGCGAACCTGACCACCGCCCTGGCGCTGCTTGCCGCCCTGATTGCGCGGATCGTTATGGCCGCGCGGTTCACGGGCGCCCTGCGGAAGCGGCGACACTTCCACGCCGGCTTCGGTCTTGATCGTCGTCACAGTCATACTTCGTCGTCCGTATCTTGTTTGAGGTCACGCGCCACCGCAGGGGTGCGCAAAAGCTTGTCGATGCGTTCGGCCTCGTCGAAACGTTCGTCGATGCGGAAGCGCAGATCGGGTGCATATTTCAGGTTCACGCGATGCGCGGCTTCGGTGCGCAGAAAACTCTTGTTGGCAGCCAGCGCTTTCAGCACCGGCTCGGTGTTCTTGCCGCCGAGCGGCATCACATAGACGGTCGCCAGTTTGAGATCCGGAGACATCCGCACCTCCGGCACCGTGATGATGCTGGTCGCCAGCACCGGATCGTGGACGCCACCCTGCGAGAGGATATCGGCGATCGCATGACGCATCAGTTCGCCGACGCGCAACATACGCTGCGAGCCGCCGGGCGCCGCGGATTTCTGATGATGCTTGGGCATCGTGGGTTCCTGTGAAAACAGCAGCCGTCATGGCCGGGTTCATCCCGGCCAACCACGTCTGTTCTGCGCTAAATCAAAAGGCGTAGGTGCCCGGGATGAACCCGGGCACGACGGCGCCTAATTGCATCCAGTACGCGCTGTAAGACTTGGACTTACAGCGAGCGCTGGATGGTCTCGATGCGATAACACTCGATCACGTCACCGGCAGGCATGTCGGAGTAGTTTTCGAACGCCATGCCGCATTCCTGGCCTGACGCCACTTCCTTCACTTCGTCCTTGAAGCGCTTCAGGGTCGATAGCTTGCCTTCGTGAACGACGACGTTGTCGCGGATCAGGCGCACATTGGCGCCGCGTTCCACGGTGCCATCGGTGACGCGGCAACCCGCAACCTTGCCGACCTTCGAGATGTTGAACACTTCGAGGATCTGCGCATTGCCCAGCATGGTTTCGCGCAAGGTCGGCGCGAGCAGGCCGTACATGGCCTTCTTCACGTCATCCACGAGATCGTAGATGATGTTGTAGTAGCGGATTTCGATGCTGTTCGCTTCCTTGTTGGCACGAACAGAGAAGCCGATGATGGCGGCGTTGAAACCTTCCGCCAGCGTGACGTCGGACTCCGAGATGCCGCCGACACCCGCATGCAGGATGCGGGCTGCCACTTCGTCGGTGCCGAGCTTCTCCAGCGAGCCGAGAATGGCTTCCAGCGAACCCTGCACGTCGGCCTTGATGACCAGCGGGAAGTCCTTTCGACGCACGGTCTTCAACTGGCTCATCATCTGCTCGAGCGAGCCGCGCATGCCGTTGGTGGAGGCCGCGGACTTCTCGCGCTTCGCATGGGTACGATAGTCGGTGATCTCGCGGGCACGCGCTTCGTTGACCACGACGGCCATACGATCACCGGCTTCCGGCGGACCGTTGAAGCCGAGCACCTCGACGGGCACCGACGGACCGGCTTCGGTGAGCTGCTCGCCCTGATCGGAGATCAGCGCGCGTACACGGCCCATTTCGGAGCCGGCGACGATGATGTCGCCAACCTTCAGGGTCCCGCGCTGAACCAGCACGGTCGCCACCGGACCACGACCACGATCGAGCTTGGCTTCGATCACGGTGCCTTCCGCCGGACGATCCGAATTGGTCTTGAGGTCGAGGATTTCGGCCTGCAATGCGATCATCTCGAGCAGCTTGTCGAGATTGGTCTTGTTCTTGGCCGACACTTCGACGTCGACGACGTCGCCGCCGAAGGATTCGACCTGCACGTCGTGCTGCAGAAGCTCGGTGCGCACGCGCTCCGCCTTTGCATCGGGCTTGTCGATCTTGTTGATCGCCACGATCATCGGCACACCGGCCGCCTTGGCGTGGTTGATGGCTTCGATCGTCTGCGGCATGACGCCGTCATCGGCCGCCACCACCAGGATGACGATGTCGGTAACCTTGGCGCCGCGGGCACGCATCGCGGTAAACGCGGCGTGGCCCGGCGTATCGATGAAGGTGATCTTCTTGCCGCTTTCCGGCGAGGTGACCTGATAGGCGCCGATATGCTGGGTGATGCCACCGGCTTCACCCGACACGACATTGGCCTGACGCAATGCGTCGAGCAGCGACGTCTTGCCGTGATCGACGTGACCCATCACGGTCACGACCGGCGAACGGGTCTCGGTATCGGTGGAATCGTCGACGGTATCGAACAGACCTTCTTCGACGTCCGATGCGGCGACGCGCTTGACGGTGTGGCCGAGTTCTTCCGCGATCAGCTGCGCGGTATCGGAGTCGATCACGTCGGTGATCTTGTGCATCGCGCCCTGCTTCATCAGCATGCGGATGATGTCCACCGCGCGTTCCGCCATGCGGTTCGCGAGTTCCTGAATCGTGATCGCTTCCGGGATCACCACTTCACGAATGAGCTTTTCCTTCGGCTCGTTCGACTGATGGCCCTTCAGGCGCTGGGTGCGGCGACGGAACGACGCGACGGAGCGTTCGCGGACATCGCCGGCCGAAAATGCGGTGACGACGGTGAGACGGCCGCGCTCCTTCTGCGGACCAGGCTTCGCGGTCGGCTTCGGCGCGATGACAGGCCGTGCAGGGCCACCGCCAGGACGGCGGATGACACGCGGCGCCTCGTCCTCGTCACTGCCATCGGCGGCAACGGCCGGACGGCCCGACGTGGTGGCAATCGGAGCACGCGTCGTGGTGGCGCCCGGACGCGCAGCTGACTTGGCTTTGGCTTCAGCCTCGGCCTCGCGGCGCTTGGCTTCGGCTTCCGCCTTGCGCTTGGCTTCTTCTTCGGCGCGGTGACGCTCTTCCTCGGCCTTGCGACGGGCCTCGGCAGCTTCACGCTCCATCTGGTCTTTGTATTCCTTGGTGTTGCGGCGGGCCGCTTCGGCCTCGGCAAGACGGCGCTCTTCGACCTCACGGGCGCGCGCATCGGCGAGGGCGCTGGCGCGAGCATTGCGCTCGTCTTCGGTCAGCGTGCGCAGCACGACGCCGGAGCCGCTGCGCTGCGGCGGCTGTGGACGCGACGAACCGCCGCGCGGCGGCGGCGAGGCCGAACGCGAAGGCGCCGTCGGGGTGCGCGACGACGAGCCGGACGAAGAGGTACGCACTGGAGCAGCGGGCGCAGCGGAGCGAACCGGCGCGGCGGGCGCAGCCGTGCGGGCCGGCGTGGTCGGCGCCGCAGCACGGACCGGTGCCGCCGGCGCAGTTGCTGGAGCCATAGGAGCTGCTGCCGGAGCGGCCGGGGCCGGTGTCGATGCAGCCGGGGCCGATGCAACCGGAGCAGGTGCGGCCGGAGCCGGTGTCGGCGCTGCAACCGGGGCAGCGGCAGCCGGCGCGGGGGCGGCAGCGGTTTCCGTGCTGCTTTCGCCGGGAATGCGGCGCTTGCCGCGTTTCTCGACGACCACCTGCTTGCTACGGCCCTGGCTGAAGCTCTGGCGCACAGTGCTTTGCTCGACGCGTGGCTTCAGCGTCAAGGTCTTGCTGGGAACGCTCAGAGTCTTGTCGCCAGGCGTTTTCGTATCAACCATTCAGCAGTCCTAGTCCTTTTGCGGTGTGCGCGGTCGCACATTCTGTCTTTGACGTTGCCGTCATCATTCTAATTTCAATCGGCGAGATCGTCGTCCGGCGGCACCGTGTCCGGCGACGCATGGGGCAGCGAGGTTTTGGCGCTTGCGTTGATGTCGTCGTCAGCCATCCGGTATCGGACCAAAGTCTGGCTGCGTGACAGGAACGTTTTGCCCGCCGGGCCCGTGAGCACGGCAGCATGTATCACATTTGACCGCCCCAATGCCAAATCCAATTCGTCGCTATGAAGCAACGATATGATGGGCAATGGACCGGTTTCGTCGTCGAATTCGGCATTCTGGCGGGCGATACCGTCCAATTTGCGAATGCCGTCGGCGGCGCCATTCGAAGCATGCAACAAGATTCCGGCGGTATTGCGCCGCAAAGTGTCCTCGACCTTGGTGAATCCGGAGACGACCTGACCAGCCTTGGCCACCATGGCCAATGCCTCGATCACGCCGCGCAGCATCAATCTATCGGTTTCATCGGCGAGACCGGCCGACGGCTGCACCTTCGTCTTGAAGCCTCGCGCGAACACGTTGCGCTTCACCGCCTCGGCGACCGCCTTATGCGATGCGGAGATCCACAGCCCCCGGCCCGGCAGCTTGCGCTTGAGGTCGGGAACCGGCTCGCCTGCGGGCGACAGGACGAAGCGTATCAGTTCATCGATCGGACGCACGCGCCTTGTGACCACGCACATCCGCTCAGTCCCCGATTTGGTGTCTCGGGGGCCGCGATCAAGATCTGCGGGGGCATCAATGGTGAGCATGCGTGGCGCATATCCTTACGCGTCGGTGTCTTCGGACTCGGGCTCTACGCCCTTGTCGAGATCTTCCCGGGTGATCCAGCCGGCAATCACGCGAGCTTCCATGATCATGCGCTCGGCGTCTTCACGCGACATTTCGTTGGCATCGAGATAACCCGGATGCTTGACCGGCTCGCCGCCTTCCTTGCGCTCGGTCCAGCCGACGATGTCGTCGGTGGCGCAGCCGGCCAGGTCTTCAACGGTCTTGACGTCGTTTTCGCCGAACTTGACCATCATCTGCAGCGTCACGCCCGGCACGTCGCGCAGCGCCTCATCGACGCCGAGTTCCTTGCAACGGGCGCTCAGCTCGGATTCCAGCTGCTGCAGATATTCGCGCGCGCGGCTCTGCAATTCGTCCGCGGTTTCGTCGTCGAAGCCTTCGATGCTGGCGAGTTCCTTGGCATCCACCAGCGCCAGTTCTTCGACATTGGTGAAACCTTCCGATGCCAGCAGCTGACCGACGACTTCATCGACGTTGAGCGCTTCCATGAACACGCGGGTCGCATTCTCGAAGTCGGCCTGGCGACGCTCGGATTCTTCCTGCTCGGTAAGAATGTCGATGTCCCAGCCGGTGAGCTGCGAAGCCAGACGCACGTTCTGGCCGCGACGGCCGATCGCCAGCGAGAGCTGGTTGTTGGTGTCGGGCACCACGACCTCGATACGCTCGCGGTCTTCGTCGATGACGACCTTGGAGACTTCAGCTGGCGCCAGCGCATTGACCACGAAGGTCGCGATATCCGGCGACCACGGGATGATGTCGATCTTCTCGCCCTGCAGTTCGTTCACCACGGCCTGCACGCGCGAGCCGCGCATGCCGACGCAGGCGCCGACCGGATCGACCGAGGAATCCCGCGAGATCACTCCGATTTTGGCACGCGAACCGGGATCGCGGGCGACCGCCTTGATCTCGACGATGCCGTCATAGATTTCCGGCACTTCCTGCGCGAACAGCTTCGCCATGAATTGCGGATGGGTGCGCGACAAAAAGATCTGCGGACCGCGGGTCTCGCGGCGCACGTCGAACACGTAGGCGCGGACACGGTCGCCATTGCGGAACACTTCGCGCGGCAGCATTTCGTCGCGGCGCACGATGGCTTCGCCACGGCCGAGATCGACGATCACCGAGCCATATTCGACGCGCTTGACGACGCCGTTGACGATCTCGCCGATGCGATCCTTGAATTCCTGATACTGACGGTCACGCTCGGCCTCGCGCACTTTCTGCACGATTACCTGCTTGGCCGACTGGGCGGCGATGCGGCCATATTCCAGTGGCGGCAGCGTGTCGGCGATGGTGTCGCCGACCTGGGCGCCCGGATTGGCGCGTTGCGCATCGTTGAGCGAAATCTGATTCGACGAATTCTCCACGTCCTCGACCACCAGCATGTGGCGGGTCAGTGCGAGCTGGCCGGTCTTGGGATGGATCTCGGCGTGAACGTCGGTCTCCGAGCCGTAACGTGCGCGGGCCGCCTTGGCGATCGCCTCTTCCATCGCCGAGATCACGATGCTGCGGTCGATCGTTTTCTCGCGCGCAACGGCGTCGGCGATCTGCAAGAGTTCAAGTCGGTTGGCGCTGACAGCTGCCATGGCTCAGTCTCCTTCGGTGGAATCAAAATCGCCGCGCGCAGCGAGGCGGTGGGCCTTGGTGTTCTTCGGCGGCGGCTTCTTCGCAACCTTCGCGACCTTGGCCTTCGGCTTTGGTGCAAAACTCTTTTTCGGATCGCTGCGCTTGGCATGCGGCGCTGGCGGCGGCGCCAAGCCGAGCTCGCGCTTGAGATCTTCCTCGGCGTGCTTGCCGCGACGCATGGACTCGGCGACCAGCTCGTCCGTCAGCACCAGATTGGCGCTGGAAATGTCTTCCATCGGCAGACGCGTGATCGGGTCTTCGCCGTCGCGCGCGGCCTCGCGCTCGATCAAAACGTCATCGCCCTCGACGGAGCTGATGAAGCCCCGGAAGCGCTTGCGGCCACCGACGGCAACGGCCATCTCGACCTTAACCAAGTGGCTGATATAACGCTGGAAATCCGAGCGGCGCACCAGCGGACGGTCGATGCCCGGCGACGAAATTTCGAGCCGATAGGCGCGCTGGATCGGATCCTCGATATCGAGGACCGGCGAGAGTGCGTTCGAAATCGCTTCGCAGTCCTCGACCAGCATCGAGCCGTCGGGCCGTTCGGCCATGATCTGCACGGTGCAGCCGGATTCGCCCGAAATCTTGATGCGCACCAGCCGATAGCCCATGCCTTCCAGCACAGGCGTTGCAATGGCCGCCACACGCGCGCCGGCACCCGGCTCGACGACCAAACGCGGCTCGGCGAGCAGCTCGGCATCATCCATGGCGGGTTCGATCGGGTCGGTCATAGGGCTTGCAGCGGTCCAAGTCAGGATCAGATCACGGTCGGTTCAGGTAATAAAAAAGAGCGGGTCCCCGTGGGCCCCACTCTCAAACGGATCGTATGAGAACTGTATGTGAGGCCGATATAGACCCTTTTCAGCAGCACGGCAAGGGTGAGATTCCCAAAGGCAGGCTCGCCGCCAATGCAGCCTCTCGTTAAGCCACTGTAAACTCTGGCGTCTGGGTCATCCCGGACTAACCCTTCGTTCACAAAGCCGCTCTAGTCTGCGCGTGCCTTTGTGTATGGCGTAGTCGAGAGTTTTGATGGCAGAGGCCAAATCCCTCATTCCGGGGCTGGAAGAGATCGTTCGCAACGGCGATCCCGCGCGCCGTGGCGAGGCGGTCCGAAAGATTGCCGACCTGTTTCTGCAGGGCGCGTCCCGGTTCCAGCCGACCCATGTGGATTTATTCGACAGCATCCTCACCAGCCTTGTTCCGCAGACAGAGGTCGAGGCCCGCCGCTTGCTGGCGGAACGCCTTGCCGAACTGGTCAATGCGCCGCCGCAGCTGATGTCGATGCTGGTCCGCGATGATGAAATCCTGATCGCCGGCCCGCTGCTGCGCCGCTCGCCGCAGATCGACGAGACGACCCTCGTCGATCTCGCCAGGATCAAGGGCCAGCCGCATCTGCTGGCGATTTCCGATCGGCCCACGCTGGGTCCGCGTATCACCGACGTCATTATTCGCCGTGGCGACCGCGATGTCATTCGCCGTGTCGCCGGCAATGCCGGCGCCGTGTTTTCGCAGCTCGGCTATCACGGCCTGATCCGCCGTGCCGGCGACGATGGTGTTCTCGCGGTCACCGTCGGCCAGCGCGACGACCTCTCGACGGAACAGCTGAAATTCCTGCTGGCGCAATCGGTGGAAGTGGTCCGACGCCGGCTGTTCGATGCCGCAGCACCCGAATTGCGCGCCGCGATCAATCGCGCCATGCAGGACATCGCAGGCGCGCCGCAGCACCTCGCGCTCACCCGCGATTTCGCCAGCGCCGAGCGCACCGTGCGCAAGTTGCAGCAGGGCTCTGAGCTCAATGAGGGCGCTCTATTGCGCTTCGCTCGTGCCCATCACTATGAAGAGACCGCCGCTGCGCTGGCTGCGATGTCCGGCGTCCGCATTGCCACCATCGATCAGCTCCTGAAGGGCGACCGTGACGATCCGATGCTGATCCTCGGCAAGTCGATCGGCATTTCCTGGGCCACCGTCCGCGCCTTGATCGCGCTCCGCGTCGGCCCCGGCCGTTCACCGGCCCCCCATGAGGTCGAGGAAGCCCGGCAGAATTTCGAGCGGCTGGTGCCGGCCACCGCGCAACGCGTGCTGACCTTCTGGCAGACCCGCGAGCCGACATCACCGGTCCCGAATTAAACGCCGCCACTCCTTGGCGATGGACGCCACAGCTTCGTGCAGATCCGGAACAACTCTCAGCGATAGCCGCTCAGATCCATGATCGTCGGTCGATCGCCGTTCAGCGGATTCGCGGGATCGCGCGCATAACGCAACGTCTCGAACCGCATGGCCCGGGCGTCGATCATCACGAGCCGCCCGACCAGCCCCTCGCCGAAGCCGACGATCTCGCGGATCGCCTCCAGTGCCATCATGGAACCGATCATCCCGGCGAGCGCCCCCATCACGCCTGCCTCCTGGCAACTCGGTACGGTGCCGGGCGGCGGCGCTTCTGGGAACAGGCAGCGATAGGTCGGATTGAGGTCGCCTCTGTCATTGCGTTCATGCGGCCGCAGCGTCGTCAGCGACGCGTCGAAAGTGCCGAGCGCGGCGGAAATCAGCGGCTTTCCGGCAAGACAACACGCGTCCGATACCAGATAGCGCGTGGTGAAATTGTCGGAACCGTCGAGCACGAGATCATAGCCTGCTATCAAAGCCATAGCATTGTCGGCTGTGATCCGTTCGCCATGGCCGACGAAGTTCACATACGGATTGAGCGCATGGATTTTGGCTGCGGCGCTGTCCACTTTCAGCGCGCCGATATCGGGCGTTGCATGGATGATCTGGCGCTGCAGATTCGACAGTGACACTTCGTCGTCATCCACCACGCCCAGCGTGCCGATGCCTGCCGCAGCGAGATACATCAATGCGGGTGCACCAAGTCCGCCGGCCCCGACCACCAGCACCTTCGCCGTGCGCAGTTTAGCCTGGCCGGGGCCACCGACCTCGCGCAACACGATGTGGCGCGCATAGCGCTCGAGTTCATCGCCGCTCAGCATCGTTTCGTCGCTCCAAACTCTTGCTTATGGTGACGAACGCGCCGTTTGCGCGCGTCCCGGACCATGCGCCCCGACGTCACCCTTCGAGACGCATGCACGCGCCTCAGAATGAGGTCAGCTGAACCTCACCGCCGCTGTCTCCGACCCAGCAGATGTGCTTAATTGCCATGAAATCAATCGCAGGCTTCACACGGGACATGTCATGAGATCGATGCTGTCGGCAACCGCGATGATCGCTCTCGCTTCTGCGGCCCACGCGCAGGCGCCCGCCCCGAACGCGCCCGTGAAGCCGAAGCCCGCCGTCACTGTGCCTGTGCGCCCCGCGATGCAGGCGCCCGCCGACACAGCCAAGGGCATGACCCAGGCCGAGCGGCTGTCGATCCAGTCCGATCTCGCCTGGACCGGGCATTTCAACGGCGCCATCAATGGCGAGGTTTCCGAGCGCATGGTCAACGGCATCAAGGCTTTCCAAAAGGCCAACGGCGGCAAGGAGACCGGGGTGTTGAACCCGCAGGAACGCGGCCTGCTTGCTGCCGCTGCACGAAAGCCGCGTGACAATGTGGGCTGGAAGGTCGTCACCGACATGGCCACGGGTGCAAAATTGGGCATTCCCGGCAAACTGGTGCCGCAGCAGATCACCGATGCAAGCGGCAGCAAGTGGCAATCCACCAACGGCACGATCCAGGTGATACTGATGCGCCGCAAGGAGGAAGGGCTTTCATCCGCCAAACTCGCGGAAGCCGAGCGCAAGCAACCCGGCCGCAAGCTCGACTATAGTGCCGTGAAGCCGGATTTCTTCGTGTTGTCCGGGCTGCAGAATCAGAAAAAATTCTATGTCCGCGGCCAGATCAAGGGCGACGAAGTTCGCATCCTCACCATCCTCTACGATCAAGCCACCGAAGGCACCATGGCCCCGGTCGTGATCGCCATGTCATCGGCATTCGATGCATTCCCGGCCAGTGCACAGGCCATGGGCCCGCCGCCGCGGAAAAAAGTCGAATATGCATCGGGCATCGTGGTGAGCGCCGATGGCGCCATCGTCACCGATCGTCAGGCCGTGGATGGCTGCGTATCCATCACCGTGGTCGGCCACGGCAACGCCGACAAAGTCGCCGAGGACAAAACGCGAGATCTCGCGCTGCTGCGGATCTACGGTGCACGCGACCTCAAGCCACTGTCGCTGGGGGCGGGTCCCGCGAAGCAGGACGTCAATCTCGTCGGCATCGCGGATCCGCAAGCCCAGGGTGGCAGCGCCGCGGTCAGCACCGTGAAGGCAGTAACGAGCGGCGGTGCGAATGGCGAAACGGCGCTGTCGCCCGCGCCCGGCATCGGCTTTTCAGGCGCCGCCGCGATCGACGGCGACGGTACTTTTGCAGGGCTCACGCAGTTGAAGCCGGTGATCGTCGCCGGCCCTGCGCCGGCTGCCACCCAGGCCGTGCTGGTGTCCGCGGATTCCGTACGCAACTTCGCCAAGGCGAACAATGTCGCCACCACGCCCGGCAAGGCCGACGATGCCAAGGCGTCCATCGTGCGGGTGATCTGCGTCAGGAAGTAATCAGCGAGCCGGCCCTCACGCGTCTTCCATCCGGTCCATGTGCTGCTCCAGCGTCATCGCACGGGTGACGCGGGGTGCTTGCATCGGGCGAATGACACGACGCTCCAGCACATCGCGGCCCTGCTCTTCGACGAACTTCACCGCAAAGCCGCCGTCCAGATGACGCACCACACGGCCGACACATGCACCGACAGCGAGCGGCGTGCCGATGTCAGGCCGCTGATCGGCCGACACCGCCGCCCCCGACTGCGACATGTCGATAACGAAGCAGCTCTTCACCGCACCATCGGCAAAGGTCAGAGCCGAATGCGGGCTTGCCGGCACGATGCGGGCCTGCTTGCGCACGTCCTTGATCGTCGGATCCTTCTGCTTTTTCTCCAGCCAGGTCAGCTGGTCGGACATCTTCTGCCGCATCGGGCGCGTCAGCATCAATTCGATCAGGAAACTTCCCGAGACGGTATCGCTGATCTCGCCATCGAGCTTGCCGAACTCACCGAAATAGGTGTCGATGCGGTCACCGATGCGGCCGACCACGGGCACATCGACGATCATCCGAAACGGCGACACGCGGCTGGTCCGGCAGGCGAAGCTGCGCCGCTTGCCCTCCGGGTCCAGCCAGTTCGAAAGCGTGTACTGGCCGCCGACCACGACATTGACGGCGCGCTGCCTCAGAAATTTTTCTACGGACACGGACAGGCTCCTGCGGTAGCCGATCACCACCACATAAACGGGCTGAAGGCGAGGCTTTACACTCGCCTTGGTTAGCCGACGTGTTTATACACCCTCTGTAGTTGAGATAACATTACCACAGTTTTGTTTCGTATTTTCAGCTGAGTAGCCGGCCTTTGACGGCATTGGCAAAAGCGTTGTAGCTGACGCCGCCACCGGGCAATTCGGTGACATGCGCGCGAACGCGCTGCTGCAGATCGCTCAGGACATCCGGCGCCATGGCGGAAACGGCCGGCTTAACTGTCGAGCCCGATGTCGAGGCCGACCAGAAATCGTCGAAGCTCTCGAACTGGCGTGTCACGTCGATGCGGCGCGTTTCAATCTCCACCAGACCCGCGCCACGCCACAGCGTCATCAGATTGTCGATTCGGGACGCATCCGGATTTGGCGGCGGCTGCGGCACGAAGCCCATGGCGCGCAACTCACGCATCACCGGCTGCAGCGGAAAGCCGCCACCATCCATGTCCCAGGCATAGGCCGCGACCAGACCGCCCGGCTTCACCACCCGCGCCATCTCGGCCACGCCGCGCGAAGGCTCCGGCACGAAAAAGATCACCAGCGCCATTACGGCCGCATCGAAGGCGCCGGCGCCAAACGGCAGCGCCATCGCGTCGCCCTGATGATAGGTCGCCATTGCCGTCCCCGGCCGCTTGCGCGCGTAGTCGAGCTGACCTTCGGACGGATCGACACCATCGACCGTGCGCGGCGCGCAGCGCTGCACGAGCAGTTCGGTGAAGGCGCCATTGCCACAGCCGACATCGACCCAGGCAAGGCCAGGCTCGGGCGCGAGCCAATCGAGAAACGTCGCCCCCGCGAGGCGGCTCCAGACGCCCATCATGCGCTCATAGGCAGCACCGTCGTTGAAGCGGATGGAGGGGTTGGAAGTATCCGTCATCACACGACCTCTCTCATCGTCTTGACTGCTTTTTACTTCTGACACTTCGGGCACCAGAACGTCGATCGACCGTTCTGCACGAAGCGCTTCACGATGCCCGCGCAGCCATCGGTCTTGCACGGCTCGCCTTCGCGATCATAGACCTGGAACGAATGCTGGAAATAGCCGAGTTCACCGGAGGTCTGGCGATGGTCGCGCAGTGATGACCCGCCGGCTTTGATCGCCAGATTCAAGACGTCGTGGATCGCATGGACGAGTTGCGCCGCGCGCGCAGTCGGCTCGCCTTTTTTGGTCGAGAGCGTCGCGGCGAGACGGCGCGGCGACAGATGCGAACGAAACAGCGCCTCGCAGACATAGATATTGCCGAGGCCGGCCACCACGGTCTGATCGAGCAGCGCGGCTTTCAGGCTGGTCTTCTTGTTGCGGCAAGCCGCCGCCAACAATGCCGCGTCGAATTCGTTGCCGAGCGGCTCCGGGCCGATATCCTTGATGAAGGGCTCCTGCTCGGCCTCGCGGCGCGCAAAGATCCTCATGAAACCGAAGCGGCGCGGATCATTGTAGATGACGGCCACACCTTGGCCTCGGGGGCCCGACGACATGTGGAACACCACATGATCATGCGCGCGGGCGTCGCTGCGCGGATGATGGAACACGCTGGGCTGCACGGCCTCGGTAGTCCCGGCATCGGACACCACCCGGAACGAGCCGGACATGCCGAGATGCATCAAGAGGACGTCGCCGGAATCCAGATCGGCGAGCAGGTATTTGGCGCGGCGACCGAGGCTGGTGATCACCCGGCCCTGCAACCGCTCGGTAAAATCCGGCTGAAATGGAAACCGCAGATCGCCGCGGCGCAATTCCAGACGGTCGATCCGAGCGCCCTCCATGGCCGGCTGCAGGCCGCGGCGGACGGTCTCGACTTCGGGCAGCTCGGGCATGAGATACGTCATTCACCTTGAGAGGCTGACGTGATAGCCCCTTTGCCGGTGGCGCGCTATGGTACGCCGCAATCGAGGTTTTTTGAGATGAGCAGCATGGAACAGCCGGGCGAAACGACGCATTTCGGCTTCCGCGACGTGCCCCTGGGCGACAAGCAGACGCTGGTAAACGACGTGTTCCACAGCGTGGCGCAGCGCTACGACCTGATGAACGATCTGATGTCCGGCGGGATGCATCGCCTCTGGAAGGACGTCATGATCACGACGCTGAACCCGCCGCGTTCGGACGCGCCGTTCGCGCTGCTCGATGTCGCTGGCGGTACCGGAGACATCTCGTTTCGAGCTGCAAAGGCGAGCGGTCTCGGCTTCGCGGCCACCGTCTGCGATATCAATACCGGGATGCTGGAGGTAGGCCGCACGCGCGCCGTCAAGCAGCAACTCGAACATCAGGTGTCGTTCGTCGAAGGCAATGCCGAAGAGCTGCCTTTCCCGGACAAGAGTTTCGACGCCTATAACGGTGGACGTGCCCGGCCTCGACAAGATCTACGACCTGTTCTCCTTCAAGCTGATCCCGCCGATGGGCAAGGCGGTGACCGGCGATTCCGAGTCCTATCAGTATCTCGTGGAGTCGATCCGCAAGTTTCCGAAGCCTGTCGTGTTCGCCGACATGATCCGCGATGCCGGCTTTGCGCGGGTGAAGTACGAATTGCTCTCCGGCGGCATCGTCGCGCTGCATTCGGGCTGGCGTTTGTGATCTCTGCTCTGTCGCATATGGCGCGCCTTGCGCGCGCCGGCATCGTGTTTGCGCGCGAGGGCGTGTTCGGCGCCGTCGATCCCGCATTGATTCCGCCGCCGGCACTGCTGGCGGTGAAGATCGCGCGGCTGATCGAGCGCCGCGATGCGCAGACCGGTCCGAAGCTGGCGCGCGCACTGACGCGCCTCGGCCCAGCATATCTCAAGCTCGGTCAGTTTCTGGCGACACGTCCTGACGTCGTCGGCATCGCCATGGCCCGCGACCTCGAAAATCTGCAGGACCGGCTGCCGCCATTCTCCATGACCGAGGCCGAAGTCGTCGTCGCCGCGTCGCTGGAGCGGCCGATGGCGCAGCTCTATGCGAGCTTCTCGCCGCCGGTGGCTGCCGCGTCCATCGCGCAGGTGCATCGCGCCGAGATCGTCAAGGACGGCGTCCGCAAGACCGTCGCGGTGAAGGTGCTGCGGCCGAACGTGTCCGCGCAATTCCGCCGCGACCTCGGCGATTTCTTCTTCGTCGCGCGCAATGCGGAGCAGTATTCGGCCGAAGCGCGCCGGTTGCGGCTGGTCGAGATCATCACCGTGATGTCGCGCTCGGTTGCGATGGAAATGGATTTGCGGCTAGAGGCGGCCGCGCTGTCCGAGATGGCGGAAAATACGAGGAACGATCCGGATTTCCGCGTCCCCGACGTCGATTGGGATCGCACCTCGCATAATGTGCTGACGATGGAATGGATCGACGGCATTGCGCTCAACGATCACAAGCGTCTTGCAGAGTCGCACGTCGATCTTCCCGATCTCGGCCGCAAGGTGATCCAGAGTTTTCTGCGCCATGCGTTGCGCGACGGCTTCTTCCATGCCGACATGCATCCAGGCAATCTGTTCCTCGGCAATGACGGCCGCCTGGTCGCGGTCGATTTCGGCATCATGGGCCGGCTCGGAATGAAAGAGCGGCGTTTCCTCGCAGAGATTCTGCTCGGCTTCATCACGCGCAATTATCGTCGCGTCGCCGAAGTGCATTTCGAGGCGGGCTATGTGCCGGCGCATCACTCGGTGGAGAATTTCGCGCAGGCGATCCGGGCGATCGGCGAGCCGATTCACAATCGCACGGCCGAAGAAATTTCCATGGCCAGATTGCTGACGCTGCTGTTGGAAGTCACCGGCCTGTTCGACATGCGAACGCGACCGGAATTGATCCTGCTGCAGAAGACCATGGTGGTGGTCGAGGGCGTGGCACGGACGTTCGACCCGAAACTCGACATCTGGAAAGTTGCGGATCCCGTGGTGCGCGAATGGATCGAACGCAATCTCGGGCCGCTCGGCAAGATTCAGGGCGCGCTGGCCGGCGCCGGCGAACTTGGCAAAGCGGCGTCCGGACTACCGGTTCTGGCGACCCGGGCCATGACGGTGCTGGAACAGCTCGAAACCATGACGCGCGATGGCGTCCGGCTCGATGACGAAACCATTGCGGCGATTGGCAGAATCCGCGCCAAGCAGACGCGGTGGCGGACCATCGGAATCTGGGTGATCGCGCTGACTTTCATCGGCATTCTGCTGACGGTGAAATGATTGCATTGACAGCACATTGTGCTAGCATTGCTATCGAACCGCGCGAGGCATCATGGCCAATCTCACCATCCGCAGGCTCGCCGAC
>JAPLPC010000492.1:18429-19411 GCA_026400425.1 Hyphomicrobiales bacterium
CGCGGCCCGCAATGGGCGGTCGGTGGAGGACGAGGTCCGGGTCATCTTGCGCGAGGCGTCGCAAGGCGGCCACGCGTCCACCGGCGGTACGACGCAGGTCGGGCCCCCGGAAGTCTCGCCTGCAAAGCAGAATGCACGCGACACCGTGTGGCAATATAGCGACGAGCGACCCAAGGTTACTCTTATCATCGGCGGCGGCATCGCGGCCTATAAGTCGCTCGACCTGATCCGCCGGATCAAGGAACGCGGTATCCACGTCCGTGTCGTCCTCACCCAGGCCGCGCAAAAATTCGTCACCGCACTGGCCGCGAGCGCACTCTCCAACGAGCGCGCCTATACCGACCTGTTCGATCCCGCCAGCGAGTTCGACGCGGGACATATCCGGCTCGCGCGCGAATGCGATCTTGTCGTCGTGGCGCCGGCCACGGCAGACCTGATGGCCAAGATGGCCAATGGCCATGCGGACGATCTCGCGTCTGCCATCCTGCTCGCCTCGGACAAACCGATCCTGATCGCGCCGGCCATGAATCCGCTGATGTGGGGCAATGCCGCGACCCGGCGCAACGCCGCGCAATTGCAGCGCGACGGCATCCGCGTGATCGGTCCCAACTCCGGCGAAATGGCCGAGCGCAATGAAGCCGGCACCGGGCGCATGGCCGAGCCGACGGAGATCGCCGACACCGCGCTGGCGCTGCTGCGGCCGCAGCGACCGCAGCCGTTAAAGGGCAAGCGCGTGCTGATCACGGCGGGGCCGACCCATGAGCCGATCGATCCCGTGCGCTATATCGCCAATCGCTCGTCGGGCAAGCAGGGCTACGCCATCGCTGATGCTGCGCGCGCGGCGGGCGCCGACGTCATTCTGGTTTCCGGGCCGGTCGAGCTCGATGAGCCCCGTGGCGTCGATGTGAAGCATGTTGAGTCGGCGCGCGACATGCTGAGCGCCGTCGAAGCCGCGCTGCCCGTCGATATCGCGATCTTTGCT
>JAPLPC010000492.1:19417-22410 GCA_026400425.1 Hyphomicrobiales bacterium
TTGCTGCGGCAGTCGCTGACTGGCGGGTCGTCAGCGAAGGCGCGCAGAAGATCAAGAAGAAAGCCGGCGAAGCCATGCCGCCGCTGCAGCTCACCGAAAATCCCGATATCCTCGCGACCATCTCGAAGCGCGACAGCGATCGCCCGCCGCTGGTGATCGGCTTTGCCGCCGAGACCGAGCATCTGATCGACAACGCCACCGCCAAGATCAAGCGCAAGGGCTGCGACTGGATCGTCGCCAACGACGTGTCACCGGCCACCGGCATCATGGGCGGCGACAGCAACACCGTGAATCTGCTGATGCGCAACAAAGCGAGCGGCGAGATCGCCGTTGATTCATGGGCGCCGATGAGCAAGGACGATGTCGCGGCGACGCTGGTCGCACGGATCGCTTCGGCCATCGCGAAAGACACCCCATGAGCAGCACCGTCAAAGTCGAAGTTCAAAAATTGCCTCATGGCGAGGGCCTGCCGCTGCCGGCCTATCAGACCGTCCATGCTGCCGGCATGGACCTGCTCGCAGCGGTACCTGAATCCGCACCGGTCATCCTGCAGCCCGGCAAGATCGCCATGGTGCCGACGGCGCTGAGCATCGCATTGCCGCCGGGCTTCGAGGCGCAGGTGCGCCCGCGCTCGGGTCTGGCGGCGAAGCATGGCATCACCGTGCTCAATGCGCCCGGCACGATCGATGCGGACTACCGCGGCGAGATCGCGGTGATCCTGATCAATCACGGCGACGCCGCCTTCACGATCAAGCGCGGAGAACGAATCGCGCAGATGGTGATCGCGCAAGTGAGCCAAGCGGAGCTCGTGGTGGCGACGAGCCTGAGCGACACCGATCGCGGCAGCGGCGGGTTCGGCTCGACGGGACGATAAATTCAGTTTTCATAGTGAGGAGCGCGTTCTTACACGCGCCTCGAACCATGAGATGGCCTTGCTCTTGAGACTGCGGCCATCCTTCGAGACGCGGCGAAGGCGCCGCTCGTCATGATGAGGCGCAGTGACCGAGTCTTTTCGCCACACTCCGCGCAATTCGATTCAAACTCCGCCGCTTTTCTTGACCGTCCCATCACGTTCACGGTCTGGACTCTTACCCGGCGAGTCCCGAAACAGATATCCTTGAGCGATTCGTTGGAGGTGGTGTGGGGACCGCCTGGGGAGTCATGCGTTTGGGGCTAAATATGCCAGGCGTGGTCGCGCGCATGCGTCGGACCTTGCTCTCATGCACCGCCATGGTGCGTGACGGGCTTGTCGGCATCGCTGCGTCTGCGGCAGCTTCTCTGTCGTACAGCACCCATGCGCTTGCTGCCGACGATGCGCCGCTGATGCTGGCGGGATTGTTCGATCTCGATCGGCAGGAAATCGCGGCACTCACCACCGGCGGCGCCGTGCTCGGCTTCTCGGTGGTCTGCGCGATCCTTCTGATGCGCAACCGCCAGCGCGCGGCACGCACCGAGACCCAACTGCGCAGCGAACTCCACGCCGTGCAGACGGAAGCCGACCGCTTCCGCGCGCTGCTGTTCACCGAGCCGCAGGTGCTGATCTCCTGGGCCGCCGGCGAAACCCGCCCGGACATTTCCGGCGACACCGCGCTGATCATGTCGCAGGATCCGCAAGCGCATCAGCCGCAACGCATCCTGGCATTCGGAACCTGGTTGCCGGCGGAGCCGGCGTTGCGCATGGATCACGCCGTCGATGCGCTGCTCGATGCCGGCGAGGGCTTCCTGCTCAATCTCACCACCACCACCGGACGCGCCATCGAAGCGATGGGCCGCGCCATCGGCGGCCAGGCCATCGTCCGGATTCGCGAGCTCTCGGGCCTGCGTCGCGAGCTGGCGGAAATGACGCTGCGCTACAAGGAGCTCGCGGAAGAGAGCGACACGCTGCGCGGCTTCGCCAATGCGGCGCCGTATCCGATCTGGGCCCGCCACGCAGATGGCCGGCTGGTGTTTGCGAACGCCGCCTATGTGCATGCGACCGAGGCCACCGACACGGCAGACGCCATCGGCCGCAATCTCGAACTGCTCGACAGCGATCATCGCGCCAACCTCGCCAAGTCGCTGAACGACAATCAGCCATTCACCGCGCGCATCCCCGTCGTGATTTCCGGCGAACGCCGCATCTTCGACGTGCATGCCGCACGCGTCGGCCATGGCAGCGCCGGCATGGCCGTGGATGCCTCCGAAGCTGCCGCACTCAAGGCCGCACTGCTGCGCATGGCCGAAGCGCATCGCCGCACCCTCGATCAGCTGTCCTCCGGTGTTGCCGTGTTCGACGGCCAGCGCCGCCTCGCCTTCTACAACGACGCCTATCGCCAGCTGTGGGATCTCGACCGCGCGTTTCTGGATGGCAACCCCGACGATTCTAGCGTGCTGGACCGTCTGCGTGCCGCGCGGAAACTGCCGGAGCAACCGAACTTCCGCGCCTGGAAGACCAAGCTGCACGAAGCCTATCACGCCAACGAGGCGCATAAGGACATCTGGTATCTGCCGGACGGCCGCGCGCTGTCCATCGTGACCACGCCGAATCCCGAAGGCGGCGTCACTTATCTCTATGACGACGTCACCGAGCGGCTCGATCTCGAACGCCGCTTCGACGGCTTGATCCGCGTCCAGCGCGAAACCCTCGACGCGCTCGGCGAAGCCGTTGCGGTGTTCGGCAGCAACGGCCGCGCCCAATTGTTCAATCCGGCCTTTGCCAAGATGTGGCGGTTGTCGGACGAAGCCATGGCGCAGCACCCGCATATCGAAACAGTCGAGACCTGGTGCCGGCCGCTGTTCGACGAGCAGGCCGTGTGGCAGACCATTCGCGGCGCCATTACCTCGATCGACAACCGTGCGCCGGTGCCGCTGAAATTGGACCGCAAGGACGGCAGCGTCTGCAGCCCCCGCAGCTGCGGGGGCGCAGATCTTCGAGCAATTCACAGCCAAGGATCAGAATGCCAACGCGGTGCAGCGGACCGATCTGGACATGATTCTGGACATTCCGGTGCAAA
>JAPLPC010000013.1 GCA_026400425.1 Hyphomicrobiales bacterium
GACGGTGACGTCCGGATACGGCCGAAGGCGCGCCAGCAGAAGCTCGGCGTTCCGCTGCGCGTAGATCGCCTTCCAGCGTACCAGTTGCGGATTGGCCTCGATGGACGCCACCACCGACTGAAAGCTTGGCGGGCGGCCGACCGCATCGAGACGTCCGGAGACCGCACCGAACTTCGGCGCGGTGTCACCCATCAGGATCGCAAGTTCGCGACGCGCCGTTGCGAGCGTCGATTTGGTCCGTTCCAGATCTGCCTTGACGAGTGCAGATGCGACTTCGGCCCGGCCGGTCTCCGCGATCGAAGAAGCGCCAGCCTCGACACGACGCTGCAGAAGCGGCGTGAGCTTGTTGATCGCCTCGACCTGCTCTTCGAGAATGTTGATCCGGCGCTGGAGGCCGAGGACACTCACGAAGGCGACGGCCGTTTCCGACAGCACTTCCAGTCGCACGGCCTGGCGGCCGATGCCGGCGGCGTCGAGACCAGCTTGCCCCGCGGAAATGCGTGCGTCGCGCTTTCCCCAGAGCTCGAACATCTGGCTGACTTGGAGCGTCGAGTTCGCCGAGCGCGTGCCACGATACGCGCCCGATCCGAACGAGTCGTCCTGTTCGTAGGAGACGTCCGGATTGATCAGCGCGCCGGCCTGGATGCGCTGCCCTGCCGCGATCCCGACGTCACGTTCGGCTGCGGTCAGACGCGGGCTGGCGGCGAGCGCGCGTTGCAGCGCGGCCCCCATGGTGAGGGTTTGCGAATGGGCCACCCCCGTCGGCAACGCGACGAGCAGCACAGCCGCGCACGCGAGACGCGTGGCGTATTTCGGGAACATGATGAAAAGCCTGACGAACGACGGATTCTGGGCGCAATGCGCCCGGCGACTACGTTCAGGTCAGGAATTTGGGGGGCGGAGGGTCGATACCACGCGGCAAACTGCGTCGTTCGACGTCGTGAACGAAGGTCTGGCGACTGACGAGTTCCGCTGTCGTCGCAACGACGAACGGCGCAGGGGTCGAAACCGAGAAGCATCCATGGCAGTGATGGTCCGCCACGATGCCCTTGTCGGAATGACCCGGCTCCTGGTCGACGAGCGACACGACGGTCGCACCGTTGGCGCTGGTCACGTCCAGTTCGAACAACCCGTGCATCGCACCGGCGAAGAGATACGACGCCAGCACGACCATGACCAAAGCCTTGCGCGAGAAGCGCAGCGGGCCGTGGCGGAAGATGCGGGCGAAAAGCGTCACTATCGTTGTCTCTTCGAACTATCCGGGTGAGGTAGCACGGATCTTCGATTCCTGTCGATCCGCAATAGTATAACAATTTCAATTATACGGAGGTATCGAGAGCACGTAGGTATTTACCTGCCCCTTGTTACTCTACGATGACTTCGCCTCTCATTTCCTTGTCCGCGTGTCCCGGAACCAGGCACGCGAACTGAAATTTTCCTATGTTGAGAAACTGCCACTGCAGCACAGCGGCTGTTTTCGGCTTCATAACTCGTCCGTTGATTTCGTGATGCTCCAGATCCGAGGAGATCTTCATGGACTCGGCATGGCCGAGGTTCTCGGTTTCAGTACCGAGAACGAATTCATGCTTAACGGCGGTATTGTTCCGGATCGAGAACTTCACCACTTCCCCCTGCTTGAACTTCAACTGCCTCGGGGAGATGTCGAGCTTACCGCCCTGCTCCGAGAACACGACCGCGACCGGTGTTGACTTCCATCTGCCCTTCACCGGCTGGCCGGCGGCGTAGCTGTAATGGGAATCAACGGCGGACCCGCGAGGTGCCGCGTCGACGAACGACGTCCCGGCAACGATGGCGACCAAGGCGATGACTGTGCGTGACAAGATTTCGGCTCCAGGATCTGCTGCGATGGGTGATCGCGATCAAGCGATCTTCCAGGATTTGTAGTTCAATGCAGGCCGTTCGATGACCGACCACGACAGAAAGGCCAGCGGCAGAACGCTCAGGAACAACCAGAACGCGAAGACCGTCAGCGATAATCCCGGCGACACGGTCATGATCGCCTGCTGCACGGGCCATCCGTAGATGTAGGTGCCGTACGATAGGTCGTTACGACGGCTCCAACGGCTGACGACGCCATAGTCGATGGATCCGGCAACGATTGCGACATGAGCCACGGCGACGATCGCGACGACGGGCGACAGGCTGGTGCCCGCCACCGCGATCGCCAGACCGAACGAGGCGGACAACAGTATCGGCGCCACCGGCAGCCGGTCGCAGAGACGATGGGTCAGCATGCCCAGCAGAAAACAGAATCCGTACCGCGAGAGTTGATAGGGCCAGCCCGCACCGCCACCGGCCTCAGCCGATTTCTGCGCGACGATCATCGCGACCGCCGACGAGACCAGAGCCACCGAAAGAATTGGCAAGGACCGGCGCAGTCCGAGCGCCTGAACGACTCCGAGCATCGCGTAGGCCGCCACCTCATACTTCAAGGTCCACAATGGGTCGTTGACCGTTTTCGCGAACGGGGTGTCGAGAAACAATCCTGGCGGCGGCGAGGCGCGCTCGAACTGCACAAGGACGGAAAGCGGATAAGTCCACGTCCAGACGTTGGCGAGGTACTCGGCGATCGAAGTCGACGACAACAAAGGTCCGGCTGCCAACGCGAAGACGAGCCCGAAGGCGAGCAACGCCGGCGCCAGACGAAGCGCCCTGGAGCTTGCGTAGCGCAGGAGATCCGGATCCCGTTCGAGGCTTCTGGAGAGCATCAGACCGGAGAGCACGAAAAAGAGATTCACGGCGTGCTGGCCGAGCGTGAACGGCGTCGATGCCGAGAGCGGCTCCGGCGTCCCCGGTCCGAATTTGAGCACGGACAGATGAGAAACGATCACCGCGGAGGCCGCGAAAAGCCGGACGAGATTGAACGAGTTCCGATCCGACCGCAGCTTGTCCGAAAGAACCGCGTCGAACATCGAAGCCTTCTCCAGCGGATCGAGATTTGGATGCGCCCTCCAAGCGGGGATATTCGCCGGAGAGCGCCTCCGTCCGGCGCGCAGGCGCACGACGGACACTCCGACCGACGTCACCACAACGACGGAAGGAATTCGAAAAAGAAGAGGACGCCTCCGGCCGGGCATGGCCGAAGGCGCCTTGGAGGTTCACGAAGCCCTGAAGAGGAGCCCAGCGAACATCTCCCCCGCGAGGAAGGGAATTCGTAGCGGGAGAGAATCTCTTGTCATCAGAACGAACGGAGGATCTGAACAGCACCGTTGTAGAGGTTCTGATCCTGCGTCTGCAGCACCGTGCCAGCGGGCTTGCCGAGCATTCCGCCGGCATTCGTCGTGTAGGTTCCGTTCAGGTTCTGATCGAGGCGGCTGTAGGTGAACTGGGCCGACAGAGTGAGGTTTCTGACCGGGGTCCACGCAGTGCGCGTACCGATCTGCGCCAACGCGAGATCGAAGTTGCCCGTACCCGCGAACACACCCGCACGGGCGGCTGCCGTCGACGACGAGTTGAAGCCTGGGCCCCCTGCGCCGACGCCCTGGAAGGCAGCCAGCATCTGAGCATTGCCGTCGCCGTACGAGATCTGGCTGTAGTTGCCGAACACCGACGTGCGCCATGCCGGGGTCCAATAGTGCTCATAGAACGCACTGACCTGCCAGGCTTCGCTCTGGATGATCTGACCGCCGGGCGCGAAAACGCCGTCAAGCACGTAGCCGAAGCCGGCGGTGTTGCCGCTGACCTTATTGTACCGACCTCCGCCAACCACGTCGGTCGTGCCGCCGAAGATGTACTTGGCAGCACCCTTTCCGTACGAAGCTTCGAGCTTCAGGCTATCGCCAGCGCCCGTCGGAATGTTCTTGAACTCGAGGGCGCCCGTGACCGCGAATCCAAAGCTGTTGTCCGCGTGCCCAGTGTTCTCCGTGCCCGCGTAGAAGCCCGGGGTGATCGTGTGCATCGCGGCGCCGAGGTGAAACGAGCCCCAGGCCTGGTCGAGGCGAAGGTTGCCGACGATGTCCGGGATCTGGTTGCCGCCGTACGAATTGCCGAGGAAGGTGTTCGAGCTCGAACCGTAGAACGTACCGGTGAAGGTGCTCGCGCCCGGGCCGACGATGAACGCATTCGTGTTCCAGAGACCTGCGTTGCGGTAAGGCGACGCATTCTCGAGCGAGATCGTGGCCGACACGCCGTTACCGAACGAGGCGGTGTAGGCGAGCTGCGGGATACCGGTGGCGTTGAACGAGCCGGCGTTGAAGCCTGACGAGATCGTCGGACGAGACAACGTCCACTGCGGATCGAACTGCGAGACAGCCTTACCAAAGGTGAAGCCGGCGAACTGGATGAACGCGTAGTCGACTTCGGTGTAACCACCGGCGATCGATTCACGGTTCTGCAGGAAATCGAACTGGATGTTCGCGTAGGTACGGACGACGCCGTAGTCGGTCGCGGTGCGCGTATCCGTCGTCAGGTTGATGCGCTCGCGCGTCGTGAAGTTGTCCTTCGTCCAGAGATTGTTACCGCCGGCGCCGCCCTGCCAGAACGGCGTGTCATACGTTCCGCCATTGAACGCAGTGTCCAAGCGGATCGCGCCGCCGATCTTGATGCAGGTATCGGTGCCCGGAATGTAGTAGAATCCGGCACCGTACAGAGAGCACACCTTTACGTACTCAACTGCCTTAGCCTTCATCGGCAGATCAGCCGCCTGCGCGCCCGCGATGAGAGACAGACTCGCGGCCGTTCCCAAGATCGTATTCTTCATCAGATTCATGTGAATCCCCTATCCTTCAGCGAGACATTTAGGACCGTTCGGTCATCCGGCCGATCCGATATCAATCGATGCGTTTCTCAACTCGATCGAGCGCTCATCGCGCCCCTGCTACACTTCGCGCATTCGATCAGGAGACGTCCCCCAACTCCGCCGGACGATATGAATTCCGGCGCCGCATCAGAGCAACACATGATTCATAGTTCGAGGCCGTGCGGCGTCGGTTTGCAGGTGGCAGTGATAAAAGACCAGCGCAGAAAGCGTATGATTTCGACAGGAAATTTTATCATTAAACCCAGAACATGCCGGATCATCGAGACGGACGAAGCAGATGCAATAATCGCCGAAAGCCTATTGCAATAGGGAATACCTGTTTTTCGATTTGGGCATCCCGTCACTCTTCGCCCGCGGCGACGAGCAGCATCGCTCTCCCGAGCCTGCGGCGCATGGTGATCAGCGTCTCGGACAGTTCCTGCAGCGGCTGCTCCTCCAACTCGCCACGCACATGCTGCTCGAGGGTGTACTTCGACGAATCAAGCTGGTTCAAGCGCGTGATCGCCAGATCGGTGAGCGAGAGCAAGACAAGTCGCTTGTCTCCTGCCGACTGAACTCGTCTCAATAGGCCGTGCTGCTCCAGGATCTTCGACTGGGCGGACACGAAAGATCCATCGACATTCAGCAATGCCGCAACGTCCCTGACCGAAACGCCCTCGCCGTCGCTGAGGCCGTCGATCGCCGTGATCGTGATCCATTGCGACCCCGTTACCCCGATCCGCCTCCCCAAAAGATCAGCGATGCGCATCATGTAGACGCCGATCGCGGACAGATCCCAGACGAGACGTCGCCCGACGTCGTCCTCGTTGCGCAGCGCGTGCTGGAGAGTGTTGGGCATCCCCTCGAATGTCGGTCGGTTGCCCCTCATCGCTTGCCTCCCGCGCCGACGGGGGAATGCGATGGTGCGCCCACGCACGCGCCGCCTGCGCGCCTCCGAGCGAACTTCATTGAAAGGCGAAAGCTTCGGTCCGGACGGAGGATGCGCTCGTCCGTGGACGAACGACGTCCGGCGCGCCCCAGGGGCGCCCCTATGATCATCATGGACATGATTACTACCTGAATGACGAAGGAAGACGCGGCAGCGTCTGGCGAGTCGTTCAGACAGACAGTTTTGGAGGTGGCGTATCCGGACCCCCGTGCCGCGAACGCGGCACGGGGACATCGGGAAGCTCGATCTTGGAAGGAGGCTGGATGCGTATCACGCGGCCATTCTCAGGAGCCAGGGCCGAAATGCACGACGCACCATGATCGCAGGCCGACAGGACGAACTTCACGTCCTTTCCGTCGGCAGAACTCGAATCCAGTACGACCGCGGCCCCAGACGTCGGAACAGAGTGAGCGCAAGCCGTATTGTGCGCGAAACCCGCAAAGAGATAAGCGAGTGCGACAAGCGGAAGCAACATACGGCGAAAACCGTATAATTTACTCATATATCTCGCTTTTCGACGCTCACCGTGCATGCGAACCCAGATAACAAATCGCTGGCAGAGCGCAAAGCTAAAAACGAATCCTTCGACTACGGCGACCAAACACCGCATGTCGGAACGAAAATACCTTCGCAAACTTGCGATGCGTGTTCACGAACTGTACAGATGCCTCATGGACGCAATCGTTCGCAGCTATTGCAACGTTCCGATGATACCGTAATGCGTGAGACCGTCAGAGCGCCGTATTCGACGTGTATACTTCCAGTGCCTGAAATGCGTAGAGCGGGGGCGCGATAGCCGCTATTGCACAGGACCGACTACTTTACTTCGTGCTGATTGAAGGACATGCCGTGGTCGATTTCGTGATAGCGGCGGTTGAACGCTTCGGTGTGTTCGGCATCTTCATGATGATGCTGCTCGAAAATCTGTTTCCACCAATTCCTTCGGAAGTCGTTATGCCGCTTGCGGGTTTCGTCGCCTCGCGCGGTCAGCTCTCTCTGACGGCAGCAATCGTTGCCGGTACGGCAGGATCATTGCTGGGCACGTCGTTCTGGTACTTCGTCGGACGCGGGCTCGGCGACGTGCGACTGAAGCGCTTCGCCAGCAAGCACGGAAGATGGCTCACGCTAAGTCCGGCTGACGTCGATAGCGCAAGCCAGTGGTTCGCACGTCACGGCGCTGCGGCTCTCGTCCTCGGTCGCCTGGTGCCGGGAGTGCGGA
>JAPLPC010000160.1 GCA_026400425.1 Hyphomicrobiales bacterium
TGCAGCAGATCATGGGTAATCTCGAGCCGTATCTGGCCTGCTGCCAGCTCGGCATCACCATGGCATCGCTCGGCCTCGGCTGGGTCGGCGAGCCGACCGTGGCGGCACTGCTGAAGCCGGTGCTGGATCCGCTCGGCATGTCCGAATCGGCGCTGCACTTCACCTCGTTCATCACCGGGTTTCTGGTGTTTTCCTCGCTGCATATCGTGATCGGTGAGCAGGTGCCGAAAACGCTGGCGATCCGGCAGCCCGAGCCGGTGTCGCAATGGATCGCCTATCCGCTGCATGCGTCCTACATCCTCTTCTATCCCTTGAACTGGCTGCTCAATGCGGCGTCACGCGGCACGCTCAGGCTGATGGGCGTGCAGGAGGCCTCTCCGCACGAAGTCCTCACCGGTGTCGAGATCGAAGGTTTGGTCGGCGAATCGGCGGAGCATGGCGGGATCGAAAGCGGCGAAGCCGAATATCTGCAGAACGTGTTTCGCTTCGGCGAACTCGCCGTCTCCGACGTGATGGTCCATCGCACGTCGATGGTGACGCTGAATGCCGATCTGCCATCCGAAGAACTGGTGCGTGAAGTGCTGGCGACGGAATATACGCGCATCCCTTTGTGGCGCGAGAAGCCGGAAAACATCATCGGCGTGCTGCACGCGAAGGATCTGCTGCGTGCGATCCGCGCGGTCGATGGCGAGACGTCGAAGATCGACGTGGTGAGCATCGCATTGCCACCCTGGTTCGTGCCGGAAATGCGACCGCTGTCCAATCAGCTGAAAGCATTCCGCCGCCGGAAGACCCATTTCGCCCTGGTCGTCGACGAATATGGCGAGGTCGAAGGCATGGTGACGCTGGAGGACATCCTGGAAGAGATCGTCGGCGACATCTCCGACGAACACGACGATGTCGTCGCCGGCGTGCGCGCCCAGGCCGATGGTTCGGTGGTGGTCGATGGATCGGTGCCGATCCGCGACTTGAACCGCGCGATGGATTGGCATCTGCCTGACGACGAGGCGACCACCGGCCAGAGCTTCACGTTCCACAATTTCCGTTTCCGCGTGCTGCGCCGCGAGCGCAATCGCATTACGGCACTGCGCATCGGGCCGGTGCCCGTGGGGCCGGAGCAGGCCCCCGACAAGAAGCGCCGGGCAGGCGCCTCGTTCTAGGGGCGCTTTCTACTTGAGACGGATCGGGGCACCTTCAGCCGTCATTGCGAGGAGCGCTCGCGACGAAGCCATCCAGCCTTCGCTTTGTGCTTCCTGGATTGCTTCGCTGCGCTTGCAATGACGCAATAGTGGACGTGAACGGATCAAGCGCCTGTGTTGCGATCGGTCCGGTTCTTGCTTTTGCCTTCAACCCGTGAGCACCGCGCAACGCGCGGGATAACGGGAGCAAATGATGAACAAGTCTCTGCGATGGGCCTATGTGCTGGCTGGTCTGCTGCTGTCGTCAGCGGCGTATGCCGACACCTATCCGTCGAAGCCGATCAAGGGCGTCAATCCATTTGGAGCCGGCAGCGCCGGGGATGTGGTGCCGCGGTTGTTCTTCGAACGTCTCGGCATCGAACTGGGGCAGCCGATCGTCATCGAAAACCGCGTCGGCGGCGGTGGCTCGGTGGGCACCGGTGCTGTCGCCAAGAGCGATCCTGACGGATACACGCTGCTGTCGCAGACCAATGCGATCGCGATCGCGCCGGCCATCTTCAACAATCTCACATACGACACCACCAAGGATCTCACCTCCGTGGTGATGATCGGCTATGCGGCCAATGTGATGATCGTGCCCAATGAGCGGCCCTGGAAAACGGTTCAGGATTTCCTCGCCGCGGCCAGAACCAAGGGGGTGGTGATCAATTACGGCTCGGTGGGTGTCGGCAGCGCCGTGCATATCAGTTCGGAGAAGTTTCGCGCGGCCGCCGGCTTTCAGGCGACGCATATCCCCTATCGCGGCGGCTCCGAAGTCATCTCCGACATCATCGGCGGACGCATCGATTTCTATTTCTGCCCGATCGCGACGGCTCTTCCCTTGATCCGCGAAGGCCAGGTGCGAGCGCTGGTGGTCTCGACGCCGACGCGCGCACGGGATCTGCCAGATGTCCCCACGCCCATCGATGCCGGCCTCAAGAATGCCGACAGTTCGATCTGGTTCGGTGTTTTCGTGCCGTCGAAGACGCCGCCGGCCATCGTCGAGAAGCTCCACCAGACCGGCACCAGAGTGTTGAACGCAGCCGATATGCAGGCCAGCCTGAAGAAAATCGGCGTCGAGCCGATGCCGCTGACGCCGACCGAGATGGATGCTCTGCTCACGCGCGAGATTGCCGCGAACAAGGATCTGCTCAAAGGCGAGGCCGCCAAGTGACGGGTTGATCGTTCCGGTGGCGGTCTGGTTTTTGCATTGTATCCAGCGTTGACCCGAAGATCGGGCTGCCGTTCAATCGGACGGCAGGATTGGAGCGCGTGATGAAAACGTTTCTGCGATGGTCCTGTGTTGTGACGAGCGTGTTGCTGTGCTCGGCAGCGCAGGCCGAAATCAACTGGCCGAGCCGGCTCATCAAGGCCGTCATTCCGTTCGGGCCAGGCAGCGCAACCGATGTGGTGCCGCGGATTTTCTTCGAACGTCTCGGGCCTGAACTGGGCCAGACCATCGTGGTCGAAAACCGTGTCGGCGGCGGCGGTGCGGTGGGCACGGCGGCGGTGGCGAAGGCTGATCCCGACGGCTACACGGTGCTGGCCCATTCGTCCGCGCTTGCGATTACACCGGCGATCAACGCGAATTTGCCATACGACACCTCGAAGGATCTGTCGTCGGTGATCATGATCGGCGCCAGCCCGCAGATCATGATCGTTCCGAAAGAGCGGCCCTGGAAGACCGTCGATGATTTCCTCAAGGACGCCAAGGCGAAGGGGTCTTCGATCAATTTCGGTTCGGTCGGCATCGGCAGCGCGGTGCATATCAGCGCCGAGAAATTCCGTCGCGCCGCCGGCTTCGAGGCGACCCATATTCCCTATCGCGGCGGGCCGGAAGTGATCGCCGACATTCTCGGCGGCCGCATCGACTTTTATTTCTGCCCGGCCGCGACCGCCTTGCCGCTGATCAGGGAAGGGCAGGTGCGTGCACTCGTCGTCTCCACGGACAAGCGCTCACCCGAACTGCCCGAGGTGCCGTCGCTGACCGATGTCGGTCTCAAGGATGGTGTCAGCGATAGCTGGATCGGCGTGTTCGTGCCGTCGAAGACGCCGCGCGAGATCGTCGATAAAATGCGCGACGCGGGTTTGAAGGTGCTGGCGCGAAGGATGTCGCTGCCAATATCGTTCTCCTCAAGACCGAGAAGTAACGTTCATGCCGGATGGAGCGTCGCTCCATCCGGCGCATCGGATCGGTCTGCCGCTCAGGCCTCGATATCCATGCGGACGAGAATGCGCTCGGCGCTGTCGTTCCACACGTCCATTTTCACGATCTTGCCGCCGCGCACGACGAAGCGATCGACATAGCGATTGCCTTCGAACGGCGTGCCGTCGTGCCATTCGCCGTACAGCGTGCCGGTGTTGTAGACGACAGTCTCCCCATCGCCCGGGGCCACATCAGTGCGCTCCATTTTCTTCTTGACCCATTTGTAGCGCATGGCGTTGAACGCAGTGGCTTCGCGCGGATGCTTGAATTTGCGCCCGCCCGTGAACGTGATGTCGACATCGTCTGCCATGAATGTCCCGGCCATTTCGGGATCGGGGATCATCGATGCGACGAGGAATTGCTCGACCAATGTGGCGGCGTCGGCGGCGAGTGGCGCGAGTGCGGCTGGTTGCGGCATCGGTCGTCTCCTGCGGGCTGGAAAATCTGCGATCACTTTAGCAAGTCAGCTTCACGATTGCATTCATGCGGAGGCCTGAATTGTATGCACTTTGTTGGGCAAAAGCTGCTAATTTAGGCTGAAAGCCAGCTTTGAAGTCGTTTATCTATCTGTTCTGTCGATGGTTTTGGACTATGCGATCGCATGCGGGCTGGCGCGCCATTTGCTACGGAGCGTGGGTGCCGGCACCAAGCGCCGCCTGTGATGCTTCCAGGGAGACCCGATGACGTTCGACCTCATTCTGCGCAACGCCCGCATTGCCGACCGGCCGGGTGGCCCTGTCGATATTGCGATCAAGGATGGCCGCTTCGCCGCCATCGAAATCGGGCTGCCGAAAGGGGACGCGCCGGATCAGAATCTGCACGGGCGGCTGGTGCTGCCCGGCTTTGTGGAAACCCACTTGCATCTCGACAAATCCTGCCTGCTCGGGCGCTGCGATTGCGCGCGCGGCACGCTCGACGAGGTGGTGGCCGAGGTGGCCAGGGCCAAGCGCGACTTCACCGAAGAGGATGTCTATCAGCGCGCCGCACGCACGCTCGAAAAGGCCATCACCCATGGCACCAACCGGATGCGCACCCATGTCGAAGTGGATCCGCGCATCGGGCTCACCAGTTTTCGCGCGCTCAAGCAGTTGAAGAAGGACTATGCGTGGGCGATCGATCTTCAACTCTGCGCGTTTCCGCAGGAAGGGCTGATCGATGACCCCGGCTGCGAAGATGTGCTGCGGCAGGCGTTGCAGGACGGTGCCGACGTGATCGGCGGCGTGCCTTATATGGACGGCGACTCGCAGGGGCACATTGCAAAGATCTTTGCGATGGCGCGGGAGTTCGACGTCGATATCGACTTCCACCTCGATTTCGATCTGGATCCGTCGCGATCGGATTTCGGCGAAGTGTGCCGGCAGACCGAGGCGGCCGGGTGGGGCGGCCGCGTTGCCATCGGTCACGCCACCAAACTTTCGGCCATGCCGCGCCACGCATTCGAAGCTGCCGCGCGGCTTCTCGCCAATGCCGGCGTCGCCGTCACCGTGCTGCCGGCCACGGACCTGTTCCTCACCGGACGCGATGTCGACTACAACGTCCCCCGCGGCGTCACCCGCGCCCATGCGCTGCGTGCGCTCGGCGTGAATGCGAACGTCTCGACCAACAACGTGCTCAATCCGTTCACGCCGTTCGGCGACGTGTCGTTGATCCGCATGGTCAACCTCTATGCCAATGTCGCGCAAATCGGGCGCAGCGACGACCTTGCGGATTGTCTCGACCTGGTGACCTCGGCCGCAGCAAAACTGCTCAATGCAACCGACTACGGCATCGCGATCGGCGCTGCGGCCGATCTCGTCGTGCTGGATTGTGAAACCAAAGCGCAGGCGGTATGCGAGATCGCGCCGCCGATGTTCGGTTTCAAGAACGGAAGACGCACCTTCGTCAGGCCCGCGGCCAGCGTGCTGAAGCCCGCCTGATTCAATCTGCAAGGAGAATGACGATGCCGATCGACGATACGCTTGGCGCTTTTGTGACTCATGGCCGCGTCGAGAGGCAGACGACGACGGAGGGGCCGCTGGCCGGCCTGACATTCGCGCTCAAAGATGTGTTCGATCTCGCCGGTGTGCCGACGGCTGCGGGTAATCCGGCTTGGCTCGCGACGCATCCGACGCCAACCACATCGACGCCGGCGGCGGATCGCCTGCTCGGGGCCGGTGCCAAGCTCGTCGGCAAGACGCATACGGATGAACTGGCCTGGAGCCTCAACGGCGAGAACGCGCATTACGGCACGCCGGTGAATCCGGCCGCGCCAGGCCGCATTCCCGGCGGCTCATCGAGCGGCTCGGCCGCGGCGACGTCGGGTGGACTGGTCGATTTCGCCATCGGCTCCGACACCGGCGGCTCGGTGCGACTGCCGGCGAGCTATTGCGGTATCTATGGCATCCGTACCACCCATGGCCGCATTCCGCTCGACGGCGCCGTGCCGCTGGCGCCGAGCTATGACGTGCTCGGCTGGTTCGCGCGATCGCCGGAACTGATGGCGCAGGTCGGCAATGTCTTGCTCGATCACGTCCGCGCGCCGCGCGCGCCGAAGAAGCTCCTGATCGCCCGCGATCTGTTTGCACTGCTGGACGACAAAGCGCGCGCTGCGCTGCAGCCAGCGGTCGATCGCCTGGTGTCGCTCGTCGGACCGGGCGAAGAGGTCGACGTGACCGGCGGCGAACGCGAGGCATGGCGTAATACGTTTCGTGTGCTGCAGTCGGAAGAAGCCTGGGCGGTGCAGGGCGCGTGGATCTCGGCCGTCAAACCAACATTTGGCCCCGGCGTGAAAGAGCGTTTTGCGGCAGCGGCCGTCATGGACCCTGCCGAGATCGC
>JAPLPC010000336.1:0-5621 GCA_026400425.1 Hyphomicrobiales bacterium
TCAACCCCGATCGCGCGGAAGCCGAGCCAGCCAATCAGCGCCACGTAGACAATCAGGAACAAGCCGGACTCCAGCAGCAGCGCCTCAGGCAACTGCAGCAGCGGTGCCAGCCTGCCGGCGGCGACAGTGAGCATCAGCGCCATGGCGCCACTGACGACGGCGTCGATCTGGATGGCGCGGCGGAGCAAGAGAGATGGATTGATCATGGTCGTTCTCCTTCGGGACCGGTTGCGATGTCCGGAAGATGTCCGCGCCGTCGCAGTAAATCGATTACCTCGCAGGTCATGGAAGCGCGAAAACCTGCGTGTTAGCCTTTTGCCATGACCACACAGCGCGTCACGTCAGCTCCAAGCCGTCCGATCGCCATCGGCGACCATTTGCGCGAATGGCGCCAGCGCCGCCGCCTCAGCCAGCTCGATCTCGCCGGTGATGCGGAGATTTCCACGCGCCATCTCAGCTTGATGTGCCGCTGCGCGAACGCAACGTTCTGCTCGTCGCTGCCGGCTTCGCGCCGGCCTTGCCGCAGCGGACGCTGGACGATCCGGCGCTCGCATCCGCGCGTCAGGCCATCGATGTCGTGCTTGAGGCCCATGAGCCGCACCCTGCATTGGCGGTCGACCGGCATTGGAATCTGGTTTCGGCGAACAGCATGGTGATGCCGTTGCTCGCCGGGATTCCCACCGAGCTGCTTGCGCCGCCGCTCAATGTGCTCAGGCTGAGCTTCCATCCGCAGGGCCTTGCAGCGCGCACGGTTAATCTCGGCGAATGGTGCGCGCATTTGCTAGAGCGGCTGCACCGGCAATGCGTGGCCACGGCCGATGCCAAACTGGTCGAACTGTATCAGGAGCTGAAATCCTATCCGGTTCCGGCGCGTGCGGCGCCGATCGCGGTGGACAGCGTGGTCGTGCCGTTTCGCATGAAGCTTGGCGATGATGTGCTGAGCTTTATGTCCACCACCATGACCTTCGGCACGCCGCTGGATATCACCCTTGCCGAAATCGCCATCGAGACGTTCTTTCCGGCGGATGCGGCGACCACGCAGAAGCTGCGCGCCTTGGCCGCTACGCAGGAGCCGAGGGAACCCGGCCTTGCCGGGTCGGCCTGAGCGGCCTATTTGTGGGTCACGCAGAATGAGGGAGGCCGCCATGAGCGCCATCAAGCCGCTTCAGATCGATATCGTCTCCGACGTGGTCTGCCCCTGGTGCTATATCGGCAAGCGCCGCATCGAGAATGCCATCGCGCTGGCGCCCGAGGTGCCGGTCCATGTGAACTGGCGGCCATTCTTCCTGAATCCCTGGATCCCGGCCGAAGGCATCGATCGCTCGACCTATCTCGAAACCAAGTTCGGTTCCGTGGACGCCTATAAGGGCATCGCCGAGCGCGTCGTCGCCGCGGCGGACGGCGAGGGGCTGAGCTACAAGCCGGACTCGGTGAAGCGCCAGCCCAACACCACCAATTGTCACCGCCTGATCCTGTGGGCCGATGCCATCGGCAAATCGGCAGAGATGAAGCAGAAGCTGATGGAATTGTATTTCCGCGACGGCGGCGATCTCACGCAGACGGATACGCTGGTGCAGGCGGCCGCCGATGTCGGTCTCGATGCCGACGATACCCGTCGTCGTCTCGGCACCGATGAGGACGTGGCACGGATTTCGGCCGATGCCAAAGAGGCCGCCGACAAGGGAATTTCCGGCGTGCCGACTTATGTGTTTGCCGGCAAATATGCGGTGTCCGGCGCGCAGGATCCGGACAAGCTGGCGCGGGCGATCCGGCAGGTGTCCGCGGAGATCAACGCGCAGGCTGCCGAATAACGTTCAGCGCTTGCGCAGCCGCTTGAGCATGCGTTTCGCCGCTTCGCGCGTGCGATGTCGCAGCGATAGTGCTGCGTAAGTCAGCAGTGCCGCCGGGTCGTTTTTGTAGAGCGGCAACACCACGTCGCCGATGGCGAGACGTTCTCGCCAGATCGTTTCGATCATCGGATGGCCGGGCGCCGCGGTGGAATCGGCGGACGCGATGGCGGGATCAGCACAGAGATGCCGGGTGACATCCAGCGTGAGCTGAACGCCGGGTGAGTATTTCGCGAAGCGCTCGTCGACGCCGATCTTGAAGTAGTAAGCGCGGTCGAGATGACGGATCATCACCCCCGACGCAACGGCCGTGTCGCCAGCCTTCAGTGTGGCGATCTCACACTGGCCGCGGGCGGCGAGGGCAGAGGTCGCCTGTCGGATGAAGGCTTCATCGCCGGAGCGCTGCTGCAGGGCGGTGCCGCGCTTGCCCTTCCAGCCGCTGGCCTCCAATTCCAGAAACGTGTCGAGTGCGGCCGCAACGTCGGTCGGGGTTTTCGCGATGTGAAACGAGACGTCGCCGTGCTCGGCGAGCCGATTGCGCTGGCGGCGCAGGTCCTTCATTTTCTTCACGCCCAGCCCATCGCGCAGCACGTCTTCGGCGGGGCGGGTGGCGTCGAGGCTGGCGCGCACATGCGAGGTAATGACACGCATCGCCAAGCCATCGTCGGCCAGCGCGTCGCGTATCGCCGTCATCGCCGGGCCCGCCAAGGACACATTGTGAAAGACGATGGCGCGCGCGCCCGTCCGGCGTGCCTGTGCGAACAACGCGGCGGCGGCCATGCGCGCAGATTCCCGGTCGAGCAGGGGCGTGGACAGCGTGCCATAGGCATCCGCATTGACCAGGACCGGGAGCGGCAATCCATGGGCGCGCCGCAGCGGGATGACAGGCAGCAGGCCGATCAGATCGCCATCCGCCCAAGCTGTGAGCGCCGCGACATCGGTGAGACCGGGCGCCAGGCGATTAACCGCCAGTTCCCAGTCGGCGAGGTAATAGCCATTGGGCTCGATGGCGCGGGCCTCGAGCGCACGCCAGGCATCGATCGGGAGAGCCGCGAGCGGGACGAGGGCATCTGTCGCCGCCGCAGCGGCCTGCTGCCGCGCGTTCGGCCCTTTGCCATCGTCGATGGCCCCTGGATTGGTGAAACCGACCACGTCCCATTCCCCGCAAGGCCATGATGCTAGCGCTAACATGCCAATTTCTGGTGTGCGTTCATGCGCAATGCGCGCGGTCGCGTAAAGCGGGCCTTTACCAGTCCGTCCCGGAAAATGCCGCGATTTCAATGTTCATCCATCGCATGCCGGTGCGAAACCCGGCGCGCCACGCTGCTTTGGGCTGGAAACCGATGCGGACGTTGCGTTATCTAGGCGGCGGAGGATCTCTGATGAAAGCAGTCATGTTGGCAGTCACTGCCGTGGCCCTGGTTCTGGCCTCGGCCGCCACACCGGCATTCGCGCAGCGACGCGGCGGTGGCGAGGAAAAGGGCCCGCACGCCAATCCACCGGAGAAGCCGCGGCCGGACGACAAGGCCTACAAGGCCGCGCTCGAGCGCATTCCCGACCCCAAGCAGAAATACGACCCGTGGGGCGGCGTCGCTCCGGCCCAGACGGCAGCGCCCGCGACAACTGCTAAGAAAAAGTAGCCGGCATCGCTGAAGGCGCGGTTCGCGATGAACCGCGCTGCTTTCCCACGCGACAAAATCTGAGTTGCTGCATCCTGTCGCATCGGTGCGGGCAGGCGGCGACTTGACTTGCTACCGGACGGAATGGCTCCGTTGCGCATGGCGGTCGAGAGGAGAGTCGTTTGATGATGGGTGCTGTGGTTCGCCGCGCGGTCGTCGCAGCCAGCGTGCTGTGCGCTAGCACGGCTGCTTTCGCCGACAGCCGGGTGGCGTTGGTGATCGGGCAATCCGCTTACAAGGCGGTGACGCCATTGCCGAACCCGGCCAACGACGCCAAGGCGATGGCGGCGATGCTGACCGAAGCGGGCTTCGAAGTGCATTCGGCATCGGATCTGTCGCAGACCGAACTGCGCGCGGCGCTCGGTGCATTTGTCGAGACGGTCGCGGCCAAGGGGAGCGACACCACCTCGCTGGTGTTCTATGCCGGTCACGGCGTCCAGGTCGATGGCGAGAACTATCTGATGCCCGTGGATATCGATCCCAAACGCGAGATCGACGTCACGCTGCAGGCGGTGCGCCTCAATGACGTCCTCAATACGCTGAATGCTCTGCCCGGCCGCAGCCGCATCATTCTGCTCGATGCGTGCCGCAACAATCCGTTTCCCGCCATCGCCAAGGCGCCGCGCGGTCTGGCGCATGTGGACGTGAAATTCGGTGCCCCCGGCACGCTGCTGTCCTTCTCCACCGCGCCCGGCGCCGAAGCGGAGGATGGCAGCGGCGCCAACAGCCCGTATACGGCCGCCCTGTTGAAGGCGGGCCGCGAGCCGGGCATTCCCATCGAGGAAGCCTTCAAGCGCGTGCGGCTTGCGGTGAATCTCGCCACCCAGGGACGGCAGACGCCGTGGGAAAGCTCGTCGCTGGTGAGCGATTTCCGTTTTTTCGGCACCGCGCCGGACAACAAAGCGCCCGCAGGCGCGGTCGCAACCCAGGTTCAGGACAGTCAGGCCAAAGCGACCGCGCTCGCATCCGTCGAACCGCGCGCAGGCGTTGACGTCACTGCGCGTGGCGATGCCGGCGCCGACAAGCCCAGACAGCCTGTCGCCAAGCGCTCTGCCGATGACTGGAAGAAGGAGCTCAAGGGCAAGCCCATCCAGGAAGCCCATGACGCCATCGTCTATGACGGCTCGGTGGAAGCCTATGAGGCCTTCGTCAGCCTCTATGCCGCGCAGCCATTCGGTCCCGAGGCCCGGGACTGGCTCGATCGGCACTATCGCATGGTCGCCTGGAACATCGCCGTGATCACCAACACGGTCGCTTCCTATGAGATCTTCCTGGCCAAATATCCCGACAGCGAGCAGGCGGCGACGGCGCGCAGCATGATCGAACGCGTGCGCAACAAGCCGGTTGTCGCGGCGATCGCGCCGACCAATGTCGCCGCTTTGGCGACTCCGTCGGCACCGACATGCCCATGCAACGCGCCAGCCGCGCCGGCGTCGAAGAAGACCGAGAAGCGCGCCAAAGCCGAACCGCCCAAGCGGCAGAGCGACCGCGCGCCGCCGCGCCGCGAGATCATCGACGAAGAGATCGTGGTGCGCCGTCCGCCCGTCGTCTACGACGTGATGCCGCGGGGCGGCTTTGGCGGCTACGGCGGCGGTTACAGCCGCGGTGGTGGTGGTGGTTACGGCGGTGGTTACGGTGGCGGCCCCAATCGCCGCTACTGAGGCGTCGCGACGCTGATCTGCGCGCCGCAGTTCCATGCCCCCGCGATCGCGACTGCAGGCGGCCGGGTTTCGACGCGGCGTTGCCGGCGCGATCTGCGCGGTTGGCGCATGGCAACGACCGATGATATACAGGCACCGTTCTGCACGGAGCCTATGATCATGAGACTGCTCAGCATCGCCGCGTTGCTCGCGCTAATGGCCGCACCCGCTTCGGCACAGATGATGAATCTGATGCCGGAGGTGAAGACCATGACGGCGGAAGAGAAGGAGCAGGACGCGATCCGGCAGAAGGCCTATCGCGATTCCCTGCGCCAGATTCCGGACAACAAGGCCAATCTGGATCCGTGGGGCAATGTGCGCAGCGACGCTCCGAAAGCGGCGCCCGCCAAGCAGCCCCGCACCAAGACCGGCAGCGCCACGCACTGATTGCGGCG
>JAPLPC010000336.1:5650-8395 GCA_026400425.1 Hyphomicrobiales bacterium
CGTGTTGTCAGCCGTGCGCGGCTGCGCCTTGCTACAGACGGCCGGCTAATTCTCCCACGACGACAGCGGCACCTCGAACATGTGGCCGGCATCGTCGTTCTCGACGACGATCGCGCCGATGATGATCCCGGTGGTGCGCACCAGTTCGGCCGCGAGCTCGCGCGCGTGCTTCATCGCATCCTGCTCGGATCCGAAGCTCGTGCCTTCGTCATCGAGAAAGGTGGTCTCGGAAATGATATGGAAATAAAACAGCGGCAAGGGAGGCGACCACTTTTGGGACGTGCCGGAACCAACCGGCACTTGAGGTTGCTGCGGATGATGGTACCGCTAGCTCAACTCCGCCGTGGCGTCGATACAAATCGTGCAAAATTTGCGGCAAATGCGCGGTTTTTTCGAGTCATGGTTTCTGACCGACGGAGCGATGCGATCGGCACCGCGCCCGTGACGCGAACCGACAGCAAAGGAGCAGGGGGCGTCGATGACGGCCGAGATCGTATTCTGGACGGCGATCGTCGCGATGATTGCAGCCACGCTCTACCTGGCGCCGCGCATCACCCAATCGCGCATGGCCATGCAGTGGGGTATCGATGGCAGACCGACATGGACCGCACCGAAATGGGCGGGGATGTGGGGCCTCGTCGCTGTCGCGCTCATCCTGCGCGCGATCATCTGGGCGGCCGCGACATGGACACCGCAATTCGTTCACGGCGTCGAGCCTGGCCTGGTGCTGATGTCGGTGGTGCTCGTGCTGTCGCATGTCTTCGTGCTATGGCGCGCGACGAAGAGCGACTAGCGTCGCATGGCTGACCGCCCGCGCATGCGAGGTCACGCGCAGCGGGCGAACGGGCAGCAGCGGAGATCGGATGCGAACGGCTTTGGTCTATGTCGGCGCGGCACTCGCCGAAATCGTCGGCTGCTTTGCATTCTGGGCCTGGCTGCGACTCGGCAAGCCGGTCTGGCTCGTCATCCCCGGCGTGGCCTCACTGGTGCTGTTCGCTTGGTTGCTGACCCAGGTCGAAAGCGAAGCCGCAGGCCGAGCCTACGCCGCCTATGGCGGCATCTACATCGCCATGTCCGTATTCTGGCTCTGGCTCGCCGAAGATATCCGCCCCGACCGCTGGGACATCGCAGGCGCAGCGACCTGCCTGATCGGGGCGGCGGTGATTATCGCGGGGCCGAGGTGAGGGGGTGCGCCTTGTTCCTTCGGCGCATACTCGTGGCGTGCCGCTGCTCTTGTTCGCCACCGGCGACCGATGACGGATCGAAACGAACCGAACTACCTGACTTCTGACGCCGCGCCCTGTGGCGGCCCATCACGTGATGGGCTTCGCCAGGCGGCGCGGCGCAAGCCCGCAAAACCATCCCTTGATCTCGACGGAATCCATCGGATCTTGAAGCGCGCCAACCGAATGATGGACCGACTGGGCGTTGGGGCAACTGGTACACACAGGGGACCCCAACGCGCACCAGTCGTCGTCGGGGAATGTTGATAGATGCCGGAGACATTCGGCCCACACGGGCTCGGTTATGTGCATGGATCACCGCTTCAGATGGCGGGAGCACAACACTCTCAGTCACCGGTAAAGGCCACTAAGGGCCGATGATGGCGGGAACTAGACGCTCCCTATGTCCGGTTGTCGACACAAATCCACGTCGGGCCACTGTCGTTTCGAAACGAGGCGGCCGCAGTTGGACACAGGGCCGGATCCGAAATAATAAAAGAACATATTGCGAACACAGAACAGATGGGGTACATTGGCTCATCGGCGGTTTTCGTTGCCGTTTGTCCCTGTCGCGAATCCCTTCATAAGGAGCTAGATCAATGGCCGCCAATTCGTCTGCCCTGCGTATCGTTGAAGGATCCTCCATGGACAAGTCCAAAGCCCTTGCGGCTGCGCTGTCGCAAATCGAGCGCCAGTTCGGCAAGGGCTCGGTGATGAAGCTCGGCAAGAATGACCGCTCGATGGATATCGAGGTGATCTCGACGGGCTCGCTCGGCCTGGATATCGCGCTCGGCGTCGGCGGTTTGCCGCGCGGACGCGTCGTCGAGATTTACGGCCCGGAATCGTCGGGCAAGACCACGCTGGCGCTGCATTGCGTCGCCGAGGCCCAGAAAAAAGGCGGCATTTGCGCCTTCATCGACGCCGAACATGCGCTCGATCCCGTTTATGCCCGCAAGCTCGGCGTCAATGTCGACGAACTCCTGATCTCGCAGCCCGATCACGGCGAACAGGCACTGGAGATCGCCGACACGCTGGTGCGGTCCGGCGCGGTGGATATCCTGATCGTCGACTCGGTCGCAGCCCTGGTGCCGCGCGCCGAACTTGAGGGCGAGATGGGCGACGCGCTGCCCGGCCTGCAGGCCCGCTTGATGAGCCAGGCGCTGCGCAAGCTGACCGCCTCGATCAACAAGTCCAATACGATGGTGATCTTCATCAACCAGATCCGCATGAAGATCGGTGTGATGTATGGCTCGCCGGAAACCACCACCGGCGGCAATGCGCTGAAGTTCTATGCCTCGGTGCGCCTCGATATCCGCCGCATCGGCGCCATCAAGGAGCGCGACGAAGTGGTCGGCAATTCGACCCGCGTCAAAGTGGTGAAGAACAAGCTCGCGCCGCCATTCAAGCAGGTCGAATTCGACATCATGTATGGCGAAGGCGTCTCCAAGATGGGCGAGCTGGTCGATCTCGGCGTCAAAGCGGGCATTGTCGAAAAATCAGGTGCCTGGTTCTCCTATGACAG
>JAPLPC010000068.1 GCA_026400425.1 Hyphomicrobiales bacterium
CCGGATTGTTCGGATCGCGCTGCGCTGCCGGTACCACGGCGGCACCCGGAGCCCCCAGCGCCACATTGGCATAGGCCATCTCGTCTTCGCCCGTATTCGGATCGAGCTTGTGCGCTTCCATCGGCGGCAGCTCGGGCTGCTGCTCCGGCGGCACGATCTCGACGCGCATCAGCTGCGCCGTCACCGCTTCGCGCATGTTCGAGATCAAGGCCTCGAACAGGTTGTACGCCTCCGCCTTGTATTCCTGCAGCGGATCGCGCTGGCCGTAGCCGCGCAGGCCGATCACCTGGCGCAGATGATCCAGCATCACCAGATGTTCGCGCCACAGATGGTCGAGGGTCTGCAACAGAATGGTTTTCTCGACGTAACGCATCACGTCGGGGCCCCACTGGGCGACCTTGGCCGCCATGTGCTCGTCGGCCTTCTGCTCGATGCGGCTGAGGATCTCCTCGTCGGCAATGCCTTCTTCCTTGGCCCATTCGTCGACGGGCAGATCGAGGTCGAGCACGCGCTTCAGCTCTTCCTTCAGGCCGACCACGTCCCACTGCTCGGCATACTGGTTTGCCGGCACGTGCTTGGTGACCAGCTCCTCGACGAAAGCGTGGCGCATGTCGCCCACGGTTGCGGCGACGCTGTCGTTCTGCATCAGGTCGATGCGCTGCTCGAAGATGACCTTGCGCTGGTCGTTCTGCACGTCGTCATATTTCAGCAGGTTCTTGCGGATGTCGAAGTTACGCGCCTCGACCTTCTGCTGCGCTTTCTCGAGCGCCTTGTTGATCCATGGATGGATGATCGCCTCGCCTTCCTGCAGGCCGAGGCGGGTCAGCATGGTGTCGAGCCGATCCGATCCGAAGATGCGCATCAGGTCGTCTTCCAGCGACAGATAGAATTTCGAGCGCCCGGGGTCGCCCTGACGGCCGGAGCGGCCGCGCAGCTGGTTGTCGATGCGGCGCGATTCGTGGCGTTCGGAGCCGATGATGTAGAGGCCGCCGGGCTTCTCGACGGTCTTGGCCGGCTTGTTGCCCTTGGCGGGCTCGATCTCGACGACGTCCTTGGCGTTCAGCACGGCTTCGCGGAACGTTTCGATCTCGGCCTTGATCTCGGCGATCTTGGCAGCCTTGGCGGCTTCGTCGGTGATGTCGGCGGTCGCGATCTGCGCGCGCATTTCCCAGGAGCCGCCGAGTTTGATGTCGGTACCGCGGCCGGCCATGTTGGTGGCGATGGTGATGGCGCCGGGCACGCCGGCTTCGGCGACGATATAGGCTTCCTGTTCGTGGAAACGCGCATTCAGCACCGCGAACAGTTTGGCCGGCTTGCCCGATCGTGCCGCGGCATAGAGCTTGTCCATGCCCTTGGGATCGGCGAAGTCGATGATCTTGTAGCCGTTCTTGAGCAGGAATTCGGCCAGCACTTCCGACTTCTCGATCGAGGCGGTGCCGACCAGCACCGGCTGCATGCGCGCATTGGCGCGCTCGATCTCGGCCAGGATCGCTGCGTTCTTTTCGGTCTGGGTGCGGTAGACCTCGTCGTCCTCGTCGAGACGGTTGATGCCGATATTGGTGGGCACCTCGACGACTTCGAGCTTGTAGATGTCGAACAGTTCGTCGGCTTCGGTCAGCGCCGTACCGGTCATGCCGGCCAGCTTGCCATACATGCGGAAGTAGTTCTGGAAGGTGATCGACGCCAGCGTCTGGTTTTCCGGCTGGACCTGGACGTGCTCCTTGGCTTCCAGCGCCTGGTGCAGGCCTTCGGAATAGCGCCGTCCGGGCATCATGCGGCCGGTGAATTCGTCGATGATGATCACTTCGTCGTCGCGGACGATGTAGTCCTTGTCGCGATTGAACAGCGAATGGGCGCGCAGGGCCTGATTGACGTGATGCACGACGGAGACGTTCTCGACGTCGTACAGGTTCTCGCCCTTGAGCTGGCCGGCATCGCGCAGCAGGGTTTCGATCTTCTCCATGCCGGCTTCGGTCAGCGTCACCGTGCGCTGCTTCTCATCGACCTCGAAGTCGATCTTCTTTTCGAGCGCGGGCAGGAAGGTGTCGATGGTGTTGTAGAATTCCGAACGATCGTCGAGCGGGCCGGAGATGATCAGCGGCGTGCGCGCTTCGTCGATCAGGATGGAGTCGACTTCGTCGACGATCGCGAAATTGTGTCCGCGCTGGACCATGTCCTCCAGCCGGTACTTCATGTTGTCGCGCAGATAGTCGAAGCCGTATTCGTTGTTGGTGCCGTAAGTGATGTCGCAAGCATAGGCCGCCTGCCGCTCGGCATCATCGAGGCCGTGCACGATCACGCCGGTGGTGAGGCCGAGGAAACCATAGATCTGGCCCATCCAGCCGCTATCGCGCTTGGCGAGATAGTCGTTCACGGTGACCACATGGACGCCTTTGCCGGCCAACGCGTTCAGATAGACGGCGAGGGTGGCGACGAGGGTTTTACCTTCGCCGGTTTTCATCTCGGCGATGTCGCCCTCATGCAGCACCATGCCGCCGATCAGCTGCACGTCGAAGTGACGCTGGCCGAGGGTCCGCTTGGCGGCTTCGCGGACGGTGGCGAAAGCGGGGATCAGGATGTCGTCGAGGCTCTTGCCGGCTTCCAGCTGCGTCCTGAACTCGCCGGTCCGGGCCTTGAGGGCCTCGTCGGACAGCGCGGCGATTTCCGGCTCGAGCGCATTGATGGCAGCGACGCGCGATTGATACGTCTTGATGCGGCGGTCGTTGGCGGAGCCGAAGAGCTTGCGGGCGAGCGCGCCGATCATCACGAAATCCTGTCTTCTCGATGCGGCCTTGGGAAGCCGTGGAATTGGTTCAACAGATCGCCTGTTTGGAACGGCGCATCGCCAGCCGGCCAAATCACAGTGCTGGCCGTCCGGTGATCAATGGAAGTCAGGCGATCGGGGTTCGATGACCATGGCGCAGCGGAATTCGCACCTTCGCCACCGGCCCGGTCGGGCAGAGATATGGGGCGTGTGGGGGGATGTCAACGGCGGCAACCTGTCAAGGATTTCATGATTTTGACAGAGTTTTCGCGTTGCCAAGGTGAGTTGTTTGGGAGAGTGTCCCGCCGTCCCAACAGGCACCTTCAGATTGAGGAATTTTCGATGACCTTCGTACTGCCCGCTAAGAAGCCGGGCCAGCGCCCCGGCCTGACCCTGGCCGCGCTCACCGGCGCTGTTGCGGTGGCGTTCATGACCAGCTTCCCGGCCTATGCGCAGGACACCAATCCGGTGCTGGCCAAGGTGAACGGCCAGGAAATCCGCCAGAGCGACGTCACGATTGCCGAGGAAGAGCTTGGGCCCAGCCTTGCCCAGATGGACCCGGCCAGCCGCAAGGACAATGTGCTGTCGTTCCTGATCGACATGAAGATCGTCGCCAAGGCCGCCGAGGACAAGAAAGTCGCCGATCGCGAGGAGTTCAAGTCCAAGCTGGCTTTCGCCCGCAACCGCCTGCTGATGGACAGCCTGCTCGGCACCGAGGGCAAGGAAGCCCTGACCGACGCCAATATGAAGAAGGTCTATGACGACGCCGCGAAGCAGATTTCCGGCGAGCAGGAAGTCCGGGCCCGCCACATCCTGGTGGAGACCGAGGACGAGGCCAAGAAGATCGAAGAGCAGCTGAAGAAGGGCGCCGACTTCGCCGAACTGGCGAAGAAGTCGTCGAAGGACCCCGGCGCGGCCGATGGCGGCGATCTCGGCTTCTTCACCAAGGACCAGATGGTGCCGGAATTCTCCAAGGTCGCGTTCGAACTGGAGCCGGGCAAGATCTCGGATCCGGTGAAGTCGCAGTTCGGCTGGCACATCATCAAGGTCGAGGAAAAGCGCAACCGCCAGGCGCCGTCGTTCGATCAGGTGAAGCCGCAGATCGAGCAGTATGTGGTGCGCAAGGCGCAGGCCGATTACGTCACCAAGCTGCGCGAAGCCGCCAAGGTCGAGCGCATGGAACCCGCCGCGAAGCCAGCCGACGCCGCTCCGGCCAAGGATGCGCCGAAACCCGCCGACACCAAGATGGCGCCTCCGGCGAAGAAGTAACGCTCGGAAGGTTTTTCTGACAGCGAAGCCCGCCTGAAGGCGGGCTTTTTTGTATGTGTAGGTCGAGCACGAAGTGGCTGACGAAACCC
>JAPLPC010000262.1 GCA_026400425.1 Hyphomicrobiales bacterium
CCAGCCTGCGCCCGGTGCTCAAGAAGGCGCCGATCAGCATCACCGTGGACGTCCCCGACGGTTTGCTGGTGGACGGCTATCCCGGCTCCTACGGGCAGATCCTGACCAATCTGTTTCTCAACGCCGCCACGCATGCCTTCGCGGACGGCCGGGCCGGCGCCATTTCGATCACTGCCCGGCCGCGCGGCGCCGACGAGATCGAACTCAGCTTCAGCGACAACGGTATGGGCATGAGCCCCGACGTTCAGCGGCAGGCCTTCGATCCGTTTTTTACCACCCGGCGCAATGACGGCGGCACCGGGCTCGGCCTGCATATCGTCTACAATCTGGTCACCCAGCAACTGGGCGGCCGCATGATGCTGGAGTCCCGGCTGGGACAGGGCACGACTTTTCGCATTATCATGCCGCGGACGGCCGCCGGTGACACCGGCGCAATGGACGGAACGACACAATGGCCGAGCAGGACGATGTCCTCCATCTGATCGAGGACGATGGCGAGACAGCCGAGCAGTCTCATGCCCGCAAATGGAAGATCGCCGTCATCGACGACGATCAGGCCGTCCATGAGGGGACGCGCTTTGCGCTCAGCGATTATGCGTTGAACGGCCAGTCGCTGGAGATCCTGTCGGCCTTCTCGGCCGCGGAAGGCCGCGCGCTGCTGCGCAACAATCCCGATGTCGCCGTGGTGTTGCTCGACGTCATCATGGAAACCGACGATGCCGGCCTCGAACTGGTGGAGCACATCCGCAACCAGCTGCACAACGAGACCGTTCGCATCATCCTGCGCACCGGGCAGCCCGGGCAGGCACCGGAGCGTCGCGTCATCGTCGATTACGACATCAACGACTACAAGGCCAAGACCGAACTCACCGCCGACAAGCTGTTCACATCGCTGACATCGGCGCTGCGCTCCTATCAGCAACTCGAGCGCATGATGCAGACCCGGCGCGGTCTCGAAATCATTCTCGATGCCGCATCGACCCTGTACGATTTTCACTCGATGCAGCGGCTCGCCGAAGGCGTGCTGACCCAGATCGCATCGCTGCTGAATGTGGAATGCGCGGGGATCCTGGTGCTGCGCGACGGCGGCGCCGTGACCGAGGACTTCACCGTGCTGGCCGGCTCGGGTTGCTACAGCCGCTTCACCGGATGCCTGACCCCGGCATCGCTCGACACCGATTTGCGACAGATGGTGGAAGACGCCTTCCGCCGCCGCAAGAATGAATTCGGCAATCATCGCACGGTGCTCTATATCCGCACCGGATCGGGCCGCGAAGTGGTGGTGCTGTTGCAGGCCGAGCGTGAGCTATCAGACACCGACCGCTCGCTGGTGGAATTGTTCGGCAGCCGACTATCCATCGCTTTCGACAATGTGATCCTTTATCAGCAGCTTCAGGTCGCCAATACGCAGCTCGAGGACCGGGTCACCCAGCGCACCCGCGCGCTGACCCAGGCCAATCGCCGGCTGTCGGCGCAATGGCTGCGGCTGCAGCGCGCCAATGGCTTCAAGAACGAAATTCTCGGCACCGTCGCGCATGATCTGAAGAACCCGCTGGGCGTCATTCTGGGACGCACCGAGATGCTCACCGAACTGATCGCCGCCGGCTCACCTAAGGAAAACGTCGCCACACAGATCAATCATATCCGCGACGCCACCAAACGCCTGACCTCGATGGTCGATCACCTGATTTCTGACGCCATGGCGGATGCGTTCGACATCACGATCCGCCGCGAGCCGGTCGATCTGTCTTCGCTGGTGAAGGAGGTCGCAGAGGCCAACCGGCCGTCAGCCGTCGCCAAGCAGCAGCAACTCACGGTGTCGTCGCCGCAACATTTCGATCTCACTCTGTGCGATATCGACCGGATGCGCGAAGCGATCGACAATCTGGTCAGCAACGCGATCAAATACTCCCCGATCGGCGGCAGGATCGACATTCTCATCGATAGTGATTCCGATCATGTCCGGATCGGCGTCAGCGACGAAGGCGCCGGACTCATGCCGGAAGACCTCGATCGCCTGTTCGGCCGTTTTCAGCGTTTGTCAGCGAAACCCACTGGCGGCGAAAGCTCGACCGGTCTGGGCCTTTCCATCGTCAAGCGCATCATCGACATGCATGGCGGCGAAGTCACCGCGAACAGCGACGGACCCGGCCGCGGCGCCACCTTCACGATCCTGTGGCCGGCAGCAATCGAGGTCCTGTCATGAGCCATCATCCGCATATCATCGTCGTCGATGACGAGGCGCCGGCCCGCGAAATGGTCGGCGATTATCTGAAGATGCATGGCTTCACCGTGACCCTATGCGACGGCGGCAAAAGCCTGCGCGGCGAGATCGACAGCAAAGTGCCCGATCTGGTGGTGCTCGACCTCAACATGCCCGAGGAAGACGGCCTATCGATCATTCGCGACCTCAAGAGCCGCACCAATGTGCCCGTAATCATGCTCACCGCCACCGCGAGCCCGATCGACCGCGTGGTCGGCCTCGAACTCGGCGCCGACGACTACGTCGCCAAACCTTGCGAGCTGCGCGAATTGATGGCGCGCATCCGCTCGGTGCTGCGCCGGAGCACGCCGGCCAAAGCCGCCGCAGACGTGGCACCGGCCAGGACTGCGAAGGATCATCTGGTGCGGTTCGGCACCAAGTGGCTCGATCTCGAAGCCCAGGCGCTGCGGGACGACGAGGGCAACGAACATCCGCTGACCGCGTCCGAATTCGGCCTGCTGAAAGTGTTCGCCGCCAATCCGAAACGCGTGCTGTCACGGGAGCGGCTGCTCGAACTCGCCAATGCCCGCGATGCCGAAGCGTTCGACCGCGCCGTCGATCTGCGCATCATGCGCATCCGCCGCAAGATCGAGCCCGACCCGACCAAACCCACCGTGATCCGCACCATCCGTGGCGGCGGCTACCTGTTCTCGGCCGCGGGAGACAAGGCGTAGCCACCCAGCCGCCGTTGCGAGGAGCGTAGAGACGCGGCAATCCAGACTTTGTTCCGGGCTCTCTGGATTGCTTCGCTCCGCTTGCAATGACGGGGCAAGGCCGGAGGGAAATGTCATCCCCTTCATATCATTCAATTTTCACCATCGAATGTTTCGTCGGCCGATTGCCAACGAAACAAATCTCCCCGCCCACGAAACCATTTTCCGGTTTTCAAGCCGCCGTCCTGAAACCGGCATTCCTTAACAACTGGCTCCAACGAAACGCGCATCACCGACGTTTCACGGGAGCCAGTCATGCAGAACGTCATCGCACTGAACGCCGCGAGCCGGCAGGGGATCGCCACCGCACGCGCCACCACGGACGAGATGCTGCTGGAGCGGATTGCCGATGGGGACCGCTCCGCGATGCATACGCTGTATGCCCGGCACAATGTGCGGGTCTATCGCTTCGTTCTGCGTATGCTGCGCGACGTCACAGCCACCGAAGATCTGGTGAGCCAGGTATTCCTGGATGTGTGGCGAACCGCCCGTCAGTTCGAAGGCCGCTCGCAGGTCTCGACCTGGTTGCTGTCGATCGCGCGCTTCAAGGCGTTGACGGCTTTGCGCCAGCGCAAATATGAGGACATCGACCAGGACGAGGTGATGGAAGTCGCCGATGGCGGCGACACGCCGGAAACCTCGCTGGCGCGCAGCCGCACAAGTGAAATCCTGCGCGCCTGCGTCGCCAAGCTGTCGCCGGCGCATCGCGAGATCGTCAATCTGGTCTACTATCATGAGAAGTCCGTAGAAGAAGTGGCCGGCATCGTCGGCATCCCCGCTTCCACGGTGAAGACCCGGATGTTCTATGCCCGCAAGCAACTCGCTGATCTGCTCAGGACTGCGGGCATCGACAGCATCGCTGCATAACGTCTGATTCCAACGCAGAGTTTGATCGATATATCAGGACAGCCCGGACGATACCGACGTCCGGGCTGTCCTGTTTCAGATGCCACGGCATGCTCCCTCACGAACACGTGACAGGCGCCGTGTAACGTCGTGTCTGCATCGACCGAACTACTATCAGGCGCCTGTCATGCTTCTGTGAGCCGACACGCTGCCCGGATGGACATGCGATGCTCAATCTCGTTCTCGCTTTGCTGGCCGGCGTCGTGACCATCACGACGCCGTGCACATTGCCCATTCTGCCGATCCTGCTCGGTTCCTCCATGGGCCAGACCAGCCCGATCCGACCGGCTTTGATCGCCTTCGGCTTCGTCGCGTCGTTTTCGGCCGTCGCGCTACTACTCGGTGGTCTGACGCAGATCTTCGATTTCGATCCGAACATCCTGCGCAGTGTCGCGGCCGTGCTGCTGCTCGGATTCGGATTGCTGATGATCTTCCCCGCTTTGTTCGAACGGATCACCGGCCAGGTCGGTGGATTCGCCAGCGGCGCGGCCGCCCACGATCTCAGCAATCTCGGTGGCTTCGTACTCGGCACCACATTGGGGCTGGTCTGGACGCCCTGCGCGGGGCCGGTGCTCGGCTCGATCCTCACCATCATCGCAACCTCGCAAGACATCGCATGGGCGAGCGTGCTGCTGGTTGCCTACACGATCGGCGCGGCCATCCCGATGCTGCTCATCGCCTATGGCGGACAGACCGTGACGACGCGAATCCGAGCGCTCGCACGGATCACGCCACGGCTGCAGCAGGCGTTCGGCGTCGTCGTCATCGGCTTCGCCGTCGCCTCCTACCTTCAATACGACACGCTCATCGTGGCGTGGCTGACAGGCTTCTACCCCACCGGCCAGCTCGGCCTCTGATCCCATCCCTCACCGAAAGGAAATTGCCATGACGATCCGATCATTTGCGATATCGGCCTCGCTGGTCGCACTCTGCTTGTTCGGCGGCGTCGCACCGGGCATCAGCAGCGAAGCCGCGCCGGTGCAGGTGGCCGCCGTGCAAGGCACCGCGCCAAACTTCACCGGCATCGGCAACTGGTTCAACTCTCCGCCGCTCGACATCGCGGCGCTGCGCGGCAAGGTCGTGCTGGTGAATTTCTGGACCTATGGCTGCGTCAACTGCGTCAACACGCTGCCGCATGTGACCGCGCTGCATGCCAAATATCGGGATCGCGGTTTTGTGGTGGTCGGCATCCACACCCCGGAATTCCCGTTCGAGAAGTCCGCCGGCAATGTGCAGGCCGCGATCAAGCGCCATGGCATCACCTATCCGGTGGCACAGGACAACGAGTCCAGGACCTGGAATGCCTACAACAACCGCTATTGGCCGGCGCAGTACATCGTCGATCAGCGCGGCCAGATCGTCTATCAGCATGACGGCGAGGGGCAGTATCAGCAGATGGACGACATCGTCCGCAAATTGCTGAACGCGAACAGCTAGCCGCGGGCTACGGCTCGGCGGCGCAGCATGTCGCGCAATTCATGGTTCCCGAGACTTGGCGGCGATGCTATGTACGGGCGAACCGCCAATTCGGGAGACTGCGCCATGATCGACATCCGCCGCCTGCTCAGCCTCGCGCTGATAGCCGCCGCCGGACTGACATTGTCGATCACGCAAAGCGCCGCCCAGATGCAGCGCCCCGATATCGGCGACGAGCCGGGCCTGATCGCCGACGACTCCATCGAGCTGCCGCCGGAATATCAGAAGCAGATGGTGCTCTATCGTACCACCGAACCGCCGGGCACCATCATCATCTCGACCTCCGAGCGCTATCTGTATCTGGTGCAGGGCAACGGCCGTGCGATGCGCTATGGCATCGGCGTCGGCCGTGACGGCTTCACCTGGCAGGGTCTGGTCAAGATCTCGCGCAAGGCCGAATGGCCTGACTGGACCCCGCCGCCGGAGATGATCCAGCGCCAACCTTACCTGCCGCGCTTCATGGCCGGCGGGCCGGGCAATCCGATGGGCGCTCGCGCGCTCTATCTCGGCGCCACAGTCTATCGCATCCACGGCACCAACCGGCCCGACACCATCGGCACCGCCGTGTCGTCGGGCTGCTTCCGCCTGGTCAATGCCGATGTCAGCGATCTCTACGCCCGCGTGCCGGTCGGCACCAAGGTCGTGATCCGGCAGAAGCCCGAAATCTGAGGTGGCATCCGCCACCGCGACACCTCGCATCACCACAATCCAATTCGATCAGGGGGCTGATTTCTCATGGCGATGAAACGCACATTTGTGACCGGACTGGCCATCGGCCTCGCGGTCGCCACCGCCGTGGCCGCCGCCGCCATCACCTATGAACGCTATGACACCAAGACTCTGAAGCGCACAGTCAAGCGGGATGCGGTGCTGTGCGGCGTCAATACCGGCCTGCCCGGTTTCTCGACGCCCGACGCCAACGGCAACTGGAGCGGCTTCGACGTCGATTTCTGTCGCGCCGTCGCCGCCGCCATCTTCAACGATCCGAAGAAGGTCACCTTCGTCGGGCTTGACGCCTCCGACCGCTTCAAGGAGCTGCAGAACCGCAAGGTCGATATCCTCAGCCGCAATTCGACCTGGAGCCTGTCGCGCTAAGCCAATTACGCTTTGTATTTCCCTGCCGTCTCATATTACGACGGTCAGGGCTTCATGGTACCGAAAGCGCGCAATATCGAAACAGCGCTTGAGCTCGACGGCAGCAAGGTCTGCACTCAGGACAACACCACCACCGTGCTGAATGCCGCCGATTACTTCCGCACCAACAACATGAAATATACCGAGGTGAAACTGCCGAAGCTCGACGATGTCGTGAAGGCCTATCAATCCGGCCAGTGCGACACGCTCAGCGCCGATGCCTCGCAGCTCTATGCGTTGCGGCTCACCCTCGGCAAGCCCGACGACCACA
>JAPLPC010000425.1:0-2625 GCA_026400425.1 Hyphomicrobiales bacterium
GTGGCGGCGATCTTGCGGCCGATATGGCCGGATTTGCCGAGGCCGGTGATGATCAGACGACCCTTGGCATTGCGGATCAGATCGGAGGCGGCCGCAAAGGTCGGCCCGAGATCCGCCTGCAGCGCGGCGGCGAGCGCGGTGACGCCGCTGGCCTCGGCGTCGAGCGTGCGCAGCGCCGAGGCGATCGCCTGGCTGGCCTGATCGCTCATGGTCGAAGTCGGGGTTTTGGAAAGCGCCATAGATCGTGTCCTGCGATCGTGTCCTGCGGCCGGTTCATCGGCCTGGTTGAGGCGTCCTTTAGCACGCGGCCGCGTTTGAAGCGAAACGCGAGATCGGCATCTCAACGGCCCGTTAACCATAAGCGTTTTAACTCTCTTAACCATGAGTTGTTGCCTGGCCCACCGTCGCGGATTGCGACGGGCGCGTCCAAGTTTCTGATGGCGTTGGAGTTTCTGTGATCGTGAGGACGGGTCGAGCAGACCGGACGGCGAGCCGCGCCTGGGCGACCAGCGCGGTATCGGCATGTCTTTGCCTCGCACTCGCAGCACCGTCCCCCGGTTTCGCACAGGCTTTGATGTCCGATCTGCTGGCGCCAGTTCCAGGCTTCTTCGCCAGGCCGGACAATCTGACCTCGCGCCGCACCGGCAACACCGTCCTGCAGCCGCCGGGCACGTTACAGAGCACCCTGCAGACCAGCCTGCTGTCGCCGCAGCGTCAGGACCAGTCGATCATTGCGCCGCCGACGCCAGCCGCTTCGGGCGCGGCCGACAGCGGCTATGACGCGCTCAACCGCAAGCGCAAGCAGATCAAGTATTATCCCGGCCAGCAGAAGCCAAAACGGCCTGTCGGGCCCGGCAGCGCACCGCCACCGCTGGTCCCGGAAACGCGACCGATGCCGCCATCGGCGAAGGCCGCCAAGCCTCCGGTCGCACCATCCATTGCCGGAACGGTGATCGGCCAGCCTTCGCGCAGGCGACTGCCGATCGATCCTGATCCCTACGCACCGACCGGCATTCGCGTCGGCAGCTTCCTGGTGAAATCCGCCGTCGAGATCATGGGCGGCTATAGCGACAACCCGGCGCGTCTGCTGCAGCCGAAGGGCTCGTCGTTCTATCAGATCGCACCGGAACTGCTCGCCGCCTCCAACTGGTCGCGGCATTCGGTGGTGGTCGATCTGCGCGGCTCCTTTACCGGCTACGACAAGGAATTTCCGTCGGCGGTGCTGCAGCAGGTCTCGCCGTCGCCAGAGAATATCGATCGTGCCGAGTTCAACGGCAAGATCGCCGGCCGTATCGATGCCACGCGCGACACCCGCATCAATACCGAAGCGCGCATGCGCGTCGGTTCGGATAATCCGGGCAGTCCGAACAACCGGCCAGGACTTCGCGAATTCCCGCTATTCACCACCACCGGCGGCACGATCGGCGTCGAACAGGACTTCAACCGCCTGCAATTGAAGATGGATGGCCTGGTCGATCGCACCGTCTATCAGGATTCAAAACTGATCGACGGCGGCACCGCTGCGAACACCGATCGTAACTTCAATCAATATGGAGGCGTTGGCCGCCAGGGCGACGTTCGCATTCACGATGAGCAGGCCGACCGGTTCGGATATCTGCGCGATTCCAGCGGCGGCTATATCAAGGCCGGCAGCACGTTCGAGTTTACGCGTCTGCTGACCGGTGAAGCGTCGATCGGATATCTGGCACGGAAATACGAAGACCCGCGGCTCGAAGTGCTCAGGGGGCTGCTCACATCGGCTTCGCTGGTCTGGAGCGCGACACCGCTGACGACGGCGCGGTTTACCACCACCACGTCGATCGACGAAACCACCGTGCCAGGCGTGCCGGGCGTGCTGACGCGGCTCTATACGGTGCAGGTCGATCACGACTTCCGCCGTTGGCTCACCGCGATCGGGAAATTCACCTACGGCACGCAGGATTATCAGGAGAACTTCCGCTCGGATAAAATCTATTCGATCGAAGGCAACCTAATCTACAAGCTGAACCGCGAAGTGTGGGTCAAGGGTCAGGTTCGCCGGGATATTCTCGAGTCGAATATCGCGGGCGCCAGCACGGCCGCCACCGTCGTGATGCTCGGCGTGCGGCTGCAGCGCTAGTCGTTCGGGAGAATTACTTCCACTTCCGCATGAATTTCGCCGTCTTGCGGCGGAATTTCACGCCCGATCCGTCGGGCAGCCGGGTCGCCACGAAGCCGGCTGCGATGCAGGCCTCGCGCTGCGGCATCCGCTCGTCCGGCGCGCGCTCGGTCTCCCACCAGGACGCCCGGTGCGAGGCACGCGGCAAGGCATCGTCGATGATCTCCTCGACGGCATCCATCGTCAGGACGAATTCGTCCTTGGTCTGGGCCGCCAGATAGGCGCGCAAGAGATCATAGTCGGGCACGGACGGGTCCTTGAAGAGTTGTGTCGTCTGCATCGTCATACGCGGCTATCCGGTTGCGCGCCACCTCGGTATTGGGTAGCGCGCCACCGCGAGGATCCCATTTGCGCACCTCAAGCAAGGTTCTATTAACGCCATCGGGAACCCGTATCGGATACTTAAAAGCTCGGCAACTTTCGCGTGCGATGGATTGCACCGGGAGTTGTCCATATGACGATCTGGA
>JAPLPC010000425.1:2631-2989 GCA_026400425.1 Hyphomicrobiales bacterium
GCCGGTGACTGAAATGCGACGGTGGCCTTTACCGGCCAAACTGTTGATTCTGTCGTCACTGGTGACGATCATCGGATTCACTGCCGTCTGTGGCAGCGTCATGCTCGACATGCGCCACGCCGAGGAGGCGTTGGCAAAGCAGACCAGCGAAAATCTCGCCACCTCCCTCGACTCCGACATCGGTCGGACTATCGAGCAATATGATCTGTCGCTGCGCGCGGTGGTCTCGGGTATCAACATGCCGGAGCTCAAACAGCTCAGCCGCGAATTGCGGCAGTTGATCCTGTTCGACAACGCGGCCTCGTCATCGCAATTCGGCGCCATCCAAGTGTTCGATGCCGCCGGCGATCTCACGGTC
>JAPLPC010000240.1:0-6258 GCA_026400425.1 Hyphomicrobiales bacterium
TCTTCAGGCCGAGCGAGTCGGCGATGTCCTTCGTCACCGGCTGGATCTGTACGCGGATCCAGCCGCGCGACACCGAGCCCTTCTCCTTGAGCTGCGACACCACCGTGTTCACGGTCGAGGCCGGGATCGAGAACGCGATGCCGACGCTGCCGCCCGACGGCGAATAGATCGCGGTGTTGACGCCCATCACTTCGCCCGACACGTCGAACGCCGGACCACCCGAATTGCCCTTGTTGACGGGCGCATCGATCTGGATGAAGTCGTCATACGGACCGCTGCCGATGTCACGGCCCGAGGCCGAGACGATGCCGGCGGTCACGGTGCCGCCGAGGCCGAACGGATTGCCGACCGCGAGCACCCAGTCGCCGATCCGCGGCTTGCCTTCAGCGAGCTTGGCGAACGGGAAATCGGTGCGGCCTTCGACCTTGATCAGCGCCAGATCGGTGCGCGGATCGGTGCCGATCACCTTGGCCTTGTAGGTGGTGCCGTCATCGAGGGTGACCTCGACCTTGTCGGCGCCGTCGACCACGTGATTGTTGGTCACGGCATAGCCGTCGGCCGAGATGAAGAAGCCCGAGCCCTGGCCGCTGACGACGCCGCGTCCGCCGCGCGGACCACCGCGCATGCCCGGCGGCATGCCGTTCTCACCGAACCGCTTGAAGAAGCGCTCCATCGGCGATCCCGGCTGGAACGGCGACTCGTTGCCGTCGTCGTCCTTCGACGCGACCTTCTCCTTCATGTTGACCTTGACCGATATCACCGAAGGCTTCACGCGCTCGACGATATCGGCGAAGCCGACCGGCTGCGCGGCCTGGGACTTGACGGACTTGTCGACCTGCGCATGCGCGGGGGTCGCGAACTCAAAACCGTTGCCGTTCGGCGAGATGCCGTAAGCGGCAACGCCAAGGCCGGCGACGACGGACGCCATCAGCGCGAATTTGCGCATCGACAGCAGCGAACGACGCGGCGCTTTGTAGGACGGCAGATCAGAAAAATCGGTGGGGCGGTCGGACATCGGAAATCTCCAGAACAACGGCGCGGGGCGAGCGCCTCGTGTGATCCGAAGATGCCAGCCCGAACCTTACCGCGCGCTGGCAGGGGCATTAAGCTTTTGTAATTTTGGCGGGCCCGGTGCGGCGGGGTGACGCGGCTGCGGCTGCCTCCTGGCCGCCGCAACCCGAAGACCGCAGCAGCGCTCAGCGGTCGGTCTCGGCCGGATCTGGATACAAGCCGGCGAGGATCTCACCGGCCATGTTGAACGCCGCGACGCCGCGGAACAGCGCCGCGATGCCTGCGCTGGCATGCAGTTCTTCCAGTGTCGCGCCGGCCTTGATCGCCGCTTTGGCGTGGTTGGCCGCGGCCTCCGATGTCTGCACCAGCAAGATGGCGAAGGCCATCAGTTGCACCGTCTTCTGATCCAGCGCCGCTGGCGACAGTGCCGCGATGCGCCAGTCCTCCAGTGCAACGACAAGATCCGGATCGACCCGCATGCCGAGTTCGAGCCGCTTGGCGATTTTCGGTGGCGTGAAACCTATCATGGTCTCGTAGCGGCCCTTGAGTTCGTCGAGCTTGGCATCTGTCGTCGTCATCTCGTCCTATCCTGTCTCGCATGATCGTGTCGTTGACGTCGCCGCGCACGGCAAAACGTCCTTGCATCAATCGACTTTTGCTCCGGCCGTCTTCACCACCTGTCCCCATTTGCGTGCTTCCGCGCGAAGGAACGTGGCGAATGCATCGCCGGACAGAGTGCCGGGCTCCGCGCCGACGTCGGCCAATCGTTTCGCCATGTCGGGATCCTTCATCACCTTGGCGACACTGTCGATCAGCGTCTTCGTCATCTCCGGCTTCATTCCGCCCGGCGCGACGAGGCCGAACCATGACGACGCTTCGAAGTTCGGGATACCCGCCTCCACCATGGTCGGCAATTCCGGAAACAGCGGCGAACGCTTGGTGCCGGCTACGGCCAGCGCGCGAATGGTGCCACCCTGCACCTGCGGTCGCACCGCCGGCATATTGTCGAACATCATCGGAATTTGGCCACCGATCAAATCATTCATCGCCGGAGCGGCACCGCGATAGGGAACGTGCACGATGTCGATTCCCGCCAGCGTCTTCAGCAGTTCGCCCGCCAGATGATTGGTCGAACCGAGCCCCGACGATCCGAAGTTGAGTTTTCCCGGCGACGCCTTCGCGAGTGCGATCAACTCGGCCACGGTGGTCGCCTTGACGGCTGGATTGACGGCCAACACGATCGGCACCGAAGCGATCAGGGCTACCGGCGTGAAGTCCTGCTCCGGATTGAACGGCAATTGCGCATAGAGCGATTGATTGACCGCGAGCGGTCCCGGCGCTGCCAGAAGCAGCGTGTATCCGTCGGCAGCGGAACGCGCGACGGCTTCGGCGCCGATATTGCCGCCCCCGCCGGCGCGATTATCCACCACCACCGGCTGTCCCCAAAGTTCAGACAGCTTGCTACCCAGCAAGCGCGCCACGACGTCGTTCGAGCCGCCGGCCGGGAACGGCACCACGATCTTGACGCCGCGCTCCGGAAACGCTGCAGCCGTTGCCGGGTGCCCGATCAAAGTCGCTATTGCTGCAGCCGCTATGGCCGAAATCAGACGCTTCACGCCAACCTCCCAAATAATCGATTTTTATTGTATTCTCGATTTTATGTTGACACTGCTTCGGCGCGTCGTCAAATCGGGCAACATCTCGCGTCATCATTGACGCGCGCGTCATGATCGACGGCACGACCGCAGGTGCAAGGGAGCGCCACCATGAGCTTGGACCCGCCCAAAACGCGAAAACCCTGCCCCGGTCCCGACCGCCATCCCAGGCGCCCGACCTTCACCATGCCGCCGGGCGCATGCGACACCCATGTCCACGTGTTCGGGCCGCAGGCGCAGTTTCCCTTCAACGAGCAGCGCAGCTACACGCCGGAAGATTGCACTTACGAAGACCTGATGCAGCTTCATGCCGTGCTGGGCGTCGATCGTGCGGTGATCGTGCATGGCGGTGCCCATGGCACCGACAACCGCGCCACGCTTGCGGCGCTTGATCGCAATCCATCCCACTTGCGCGGTGTCGCCGTGATCCCCTCGGGCCTGCCGCAAAGCGAACTTGCAGACATGCATCGTCGCGGCATGCGTGGGTGCCGCATGTCGACGGTGGTGAGCGGCGGTGCGAGCTTCGCGCATCTGGATCGGCTCGCGAGCGAGACCTTCGATTTCGGCTGGCATCTCGTGCTGCATTTCCACGATGCCAGCGAGCTGATCGACATCGCGCCGCAATTGCAGGCCACGCGCAGTTGCTTCGTACTCGATCATCTGGCGCGCATCACTGCCGCCGAGGGTGTCGATTCCGAGCCGTTCCGGACCCTGCTGCGACTGCTCGACACCGACCGCTGCTGGGTCAAGCTCGCCAGCCTGTATCGGCCCGGACCGGATCCTGTGGGGCAGCAACTGGCCACACCCGATCTGTCCGGTCGCGATGCCCAATGACGGTGATCTCGTCGATCTCATGCCGCTCTGGCTACCCGACGCCCGCGCGCAGAAACTGGCACTGGTGGACAACCCGGCTTCGCTTTACGGTTTCGATCCCCTCACCTGACCGTGTCATGAGCAGCATTATCACCACGCCGGCCCCGGCACCTACGACCCTCTCGAGCACCCTCGTCGCTCGTTTGCGGGATTCCATCATGCGTGGAGACCTGCTGCCCGGCAGCAAGCTCAACCTCGGCCGCCTGCGCGCTGCGTTCGGCGTCAGCCTCAGCCCGCTGCGCGAGGCGTTGTGCCGGCTGGAAAACGACGGCCTTGTCGCGCTGATCGATCAACGCGGTTACCGCGTCACGCCGGTCTCGGCAGAGAACCTCGCCGAGATCATCCGTCTGCGCGTCGAATTCGAGGGATTGGCGATCAAGGAAGCCATCGAGCATGGCGACGTCGCCTGGGAAGGCCGCATTCTGGCGGCGCTTCACCAGCTCAGCCGCTGCAAGCGCGGTTCGCGCTCGACCGCGGAACAGGAAGCCTGGGAGGTCGCACATCGCGCCTTCCATGCCGAACTGATCTCCGCCTGCGGGATGCCGCTGCTGCGCCAGTTCTGCGCCACCCTGCATGACCAGAGCGATCGCTATCGCCGCATCTTCCTGAAGAAGCATCCCCCGGATCGCGACGTTCCCGCGGAGCACACGGCGATGGCCCATGCCGTGATCGAGCGACGCACGCGCGACGCCAGCAAAATTCTGCGCGCGCATATTGAGCGAACCGGGCGCAACATCCAGGCCGTGCTTCCGCGCAATTGAGCGGACGACGAATGATTAGCCGGACTTGTCCTGCGCCTGTAGCAGCCGTTCGATGCGCGCTTCTTCTTCCGCGGTCAGGGCGAGCGCGCCGTCGCTGGGGTGGAGCCGCCCGCGCCGCCTCGTCTGCCACCACAATGCGATGCCGCCGCCGATCAGCACCAACGGTGTCAGCAGCCACAGCAGCAGCGTGTGCCATTCCAGCCGCGGCTTCAGCAGCACGAATTCGCCGTAGCGCGCGACCAGGAAGTTGAGCACCTGGTCGTCGCTCTCGCCGGTGGCGATGCGTTCGCGGACCAGGAGGCGCAGGTCGCGTGCCAGCGGCGCGTCGCTGTCGTCGATCGACTGGTTCTGGCAGACCATGCAGCGCAGCTCTTTCGACAGATGCCGCGCCCGCGCCTCCTTGGCGGTGTCCTGCAAGACCTCGTCGGGCTGCACCGCGCTGGCAGGTGCGCCTGTCAGCAGAGAGATAGCCAGAGCAGCGGCTGCGATCCGTCGCATGCGCTACTCCGCCGGCTGCAATTGGCGCGGCGATCGCGCCGGCTTGGGGGCGCCGACGCGCAAGCGGCGATCGGACAGCGATAAGAGCCCGCCCAGCGCCATCATCACCGGGCCCCACCAGATCATCAGCACCAGCGGCTTGTGATAGATGCGCACCGCCACCGCGCCTGCATTGGTGTCGTCGCCGAGCGAAATATAGATCTGGCTGGCGCCGCGCGACAGCAGCGCCGCCTCGGTGGTCGAGGATTGCCGGGCGGTGAAATTGCGTTTCGACGGCGCCATCACGCCGATCTCCTGGCCGCTCTGTGTCACCACGAAGCGTGCGACACTGGCGCGGAAGTTCGGCCCCTGCTGCTGGGTGACGTCCTTGAGCGTGAGTTCGTAGCCGGCGAGCTTGGCCACGTCGTTCGGCTTCATGGTGCCGATGAATTCACTGTTCCAGGTGCTTTCGCAGACGATGCCGATCAGCGCGACGCCGAGCCCCGCATGCGCGAAAGCGGTGCCCCACGCAGCCCGCGGCAGGCCGCGCGCGCGCTGCATCGAGGTGGTGATCGGCGCGCGAAACAACAGGATGCGCTCGCTGATATCGACGAGGACGCCGGCGATCACGAACACCGCAAGCCCGATGGCGAGCGGCGCCAGCGCGGCGCCTCCCGTGGTCCAGGCCCAGACCATCGCCGTCGCCACCAGGGCGGCAATGCCGGCCGCCAGCAGACGCTGCGCCACGCCACCAAGGTCACCGCGCTTCCAGGCCATCAACGGGCCGAACGGCACCGCCAGCAGCAATGGCACGAACAACGGTCCGAAGGTGAGATTGAAGAACGGCGCGCCCACCGAGATCTTGTCGCCGGTCACCATTTCCAGCGCCAGCGGATACAGCGTGCCGACGAAGACGGTGGCGCAGGCGGTGGTAAGGAACAGGTTGTTCAGCACCAGCGCGCCCTCGCGCGAGATCGGCGCGAACAGGCCGCCCTGTTTCAGCGTCGATGCGCGCCACAGATATAGCGTCAGGCTGCCGCCGATGAACACGCACAGGATCAGCAGGATGAACACGCCGCGGGTGGGATCGGTGGCGAAGGCGTGCACCGATGTGAGCACGCCGGAGCGCACCAGGAACGTCCCCAGCAGCGACAGCGAGAAGGTGAGGATGGCCAGCAAGACCGTCCACACTTTCAGGGCGTTGCGCTTTTCCATCACCACGGCGGAATGCAACAGCGCGGTGCCCGACAGCCACGGCATCAGCGAGGCATTCTCGACAGGATCCCAGAACCACCAGCCGCCCCAGCCGAGTTCGTAATAGGCCCAATACGAACCCATCGCGATGCCGAGGGTGAGGAACACCCACGCCACCAGCGTCCACGGCCGCACCCAGCGCGCCCAGGCCGCATCGATGCGGCCTTCGAGCAGGGCTGCGACGGCGAATGAGAACGAGATCGAGAAGCCGACATAACCAAGATAGA
>JAPLPC010000240.1:6287-7921 GCA_026400425.1 Hyphomicrobiales bacterium
AGCACCGGATTGAGATCGCGGCCTTCCAGCGGCGCCTGCGCCATGCGCAGGAACGGATTCGAGGTCGCCAGAATGCACAGATAGAAGGCCACGGCGATCCAGCCCTGCACCGCCAGAACGTGAGCGCGCAGCGACAGCGGCAGGTTGTTGCCGAACGCCGCCACCAATGCGCCGAAGAAAGCGAGGATCGACACCCACAGCAGCATCGAGCCTTCGTGGTTCCCCCACACGCCGGTGATCTTGTAGAGCAGCGGTTTGGCCGAATGCGAATTTTCGACCACGTTGGCGACGGAGAAATCCGAAGTGACGTACAACGCGGTCAATGCCAGGAACGACAAGCCGCAAAACAGAAACTGCGCCAGCGCCGTCGAGCGCGCCACATTCATCAGCGCGGTGTCGCGCAGCTGCGCGCCGACCACCGGCACCGTCGATTGGATCAGCGCCAGCGCGAGCGCGAGGATCAGTGCATAATGTCCGGCTTCTGCGATCATTGCGTCATGCTCGGCGCCATGCTCGGTTTGGCGCTGGAGGTCTCCTGCGAGACCACCGGCTTGCCGCCCTCGCCTTCCTTCCAGCGGCCCTGCTTCTTCAGCGCGTCCGCGACTTCCTTCGGCATATAGGTCTCGTCATGCTTGGCGAGCACGGTGTCCGCCTTGAACACGCCCTGGCCATCCAGCGCGCCTTCGGCGACCACGCCCTGCCCCTCGCGGAACAGGTCGGGCAGGATGCCCTTGAAATTCACCGGCAGCGTCGCGCCGCCGTCCGACACCTTGAAGCTCACGGCGAGATTGTCGCCCCGTTGAAGCGAGCCCTGCTCGACCATGCCGCCGAGGCGAAAGCGCTGCCCGGCCGGGATTTTCTTTTCCGCGGCCATGGTCGGCGTCGAGAAGAACACGATGGAGTCGCGCAGTGCGTTGAGCACCAGGCCGGCTGCGATCGCGAGCACCGCCAGCGCGCCGCCGATCATCGTCATTCGTCGCTGCTTGCGGGTCATCGCGAACTATCCATCCAGCCCGGACTCTTTCAGTCCGTCATTCAGTTTGCGCAGCCGCTCGGCATCGCTGCCGACGGCCTGCCGCGCGTCCGCCAATGCGCCCTTCGCCTTGTCGCGATCGCCGAGTACGAGATAGGCGCGCACCAGCCGCAACCACCCATCGACATCGCTGCCGTCCTGCTTGAGCCGGGTCGCCAGCCGATCGACCATGCCGCGGATCATGACATTGCGATCATCCGCCGTCATGTCCTGCGCCGCCGCAACAGTCTCCTGCGCCAAAGCGGGCAATTCAGGCCCCTTGCCGCCGACCCGCGCCAGCGCCGCCATCACCGCCGGACGCCACGGCGCATCGGCCGGGCCCTTGTCGAGCATCGCGCGCCAGATCGTTGTGGCCTCGGCGCTGCGGCCGTCCTGCTCGGCGGCGAGGCCGAGGAAATAGCGCGCCTTCAACTCGTCCGCATCCAGCGCGACGGCGCGATCGAACTCCGCCTTCGCATCGGCCGTGATCACGCCATTGGCGGCCATCGTCATGGCCTCGCCGAGATCGGCGCGCGTCGGCCACACGCCATCGAGCGCGAGGTCACCGGCCTGGGCGCCGTAGCTGCCCGGCGCGCCACCGAACACGCGGCCGAGGTCGAGC
>JAPLPC010000079.1 GCA_026400425.1 Hyphomicrobiales bacterium
AGTGCGCCCTCCCCCAAGCGGCACAGCCGCGCAGTGGGGAGGGTCGGGGTGGGGTGCACCAAGCGACATCGAGCTTGTGGCACCCCACCCGTCTCGACCGCTGCGCGTTCGATCCACCCTCCCCACTGCGCGGCTTCGCCGCTTGGGGGAGGGAAAACTATCAGGCCAACGCCTTGCGCACGGCATCGGCATCGAACCCCTTCAGACCGATCACCACGAGATGTTCGGGATGGCTCACATCGGGCCGCGCGAATGCCAGATCGACGCGGGCGCCGACGGCCTGGACCACGATCGGCGCCGGCCTGCCGGCGATGCGGGCATGGCCTTTGACACGCAACACCCCTTCGAGACCGAGCGCATCGCTGACGCGGGCACGCATGGCTTCGAGATCACCAGCAGCCCCCGGCTTGACCACGATGCTGTCGAAGTCGTCGTGATCGTGCTCTTCTTCCTCGCCGTGGTGGCCGGCGCGCGCCGCCATGTCGTCCTCGGCGGCGGCGTTCAGACCGATCAAGACGCGGGGCGCGAGATCGCCCTTGGAGCGGACGATGCCGACGCCGGCGCGGAGCTCGGCCTTGAGCTTTATCTCGATCTCATCCAGTTTCCCTGTGCTGACGAGGTCGCTTTTCGACAGCACCACAAGATCGGCACAAGCGAGCTGGTCCTCGAACACTTCCTCGATCGGATCGTCGTGCTCGATGCCCTGATCGGCGGCGCGCTGCTCGGCCAAGGCGTGTTCGTCGAGCGTGACGCGGCCCTCGGAGAGCGCCAGTGCGTCGACCACCGTGACGACGCCATCGACGGTCGCGCGGGTCTTCACCGCGGGCCAGGAGAAGGCCTTCAGTAGCGGCTGTGGCAGCGCAAGGCCGGAAGTTTCGATCACGATAGCGTCGAGCGGACGTTCGCGCGACAACAGCTTTTCCATGGTGGGCACAAAATCATCGGCCACCGTGCAACAGATGCAGCCATTGGTGAGTTCGACGATGTCGCCGGGCGCGCAGGCCTTGGCCGCGCATTCCTCGACCAGACCGCCATCGAAGCCGGCATCGCCGAATTCATTGACGATCACGGCGATGCGCAAGCCATCGGCCTGGGTCAGCAGCGAACGCAGCAGTGTCGTCTTGCCGGCACCGAGAAAGCCGGTGAGAACGGTGACGGGAACGCGGGACATTCAATTCTCCTGGAAACGCTTGAGCCAAAGTGGCAAGCCGGCGGCGACGAACGCGACATTGTTCACGGCGGCGGCGATGGTCTGGTTGAGGCGCCCTTGCGCATCGCGAAAGGCACGGCCGAGCGGCGTCTCAGGCACCAGGCCGAGGCCGACTTCGTTGGACACGAAAACGATGGGATAGCGCGAAACGTCGAGAAAGCGGACCAGACGCTTGGCTTCCACTTCGGGGTCGCGCTCGGCCATCATCAGGTTGGACAGCCACAGCGTCAGGCAATCGACCAGAATGACGCGACCGATGGTCGACTCGCGCGTCAGCGTATCGACCAGCGCCAGCGGCTCCTCGATGGTGGTCCAGCCCTGTCCGCGCTGCTTGCGGTGCTGCGCGATCCGCGCCTGCATCTCATCATCGCCGGCGGTTGCTGTGGCCAGATACACTTTGGTGACATTCATCTCGCCGATCAGCCGTTCGGCGAAGGCCGACTTGCCGGACCGCGCGCCACCCAGAACCAGCGTGGTGCCGAGCGCGGTCATTTCGGTGCCCGTCCGTCGTCTGGCGACCATCGCAGCGGGGGCACGCGCGCCACCATGCCCTTGCGCAACACGTCGGCGCGCTCGCGCCACGGCACCAGGCCGTAGTCGGATTGTTGATAGGATTGCACGAAGGACGCGACGGCATCTGGGCCGGTGTCCGTCAGCAGATCGCCGAACAGGAAAGTGTAGCCGTCCTGGCTGGTTACAGCGACCGTGGTCGGACGCTTGCAGACGCTGAGGCACTGCACCGGGCGCACCATGACGGCGACATCGCGCGCATCGAGCGCCGCGGTCACCGCCTCCAGCATCGCCGCCCCAACCACGGCGCCATCGGCCGCCTTGCAATTCACGCAGACGCTGACGACCACCGGTGCCGAGGGCAACGGACGCGGTGGTTCGGTTACGACAGCAAGGTCGTCGGGCAAAGTCGGTGCGTTGCGATCCATCACGGGCTCAAATCAGACGAGCTTTGTTGGGTCGCGCGAATGAACCTCATCCGCTCGCTCCCGTCCGGTGCACCCCGCCCCGACGACGCCTCCAAAGCACAGTACGTGACGGCAGGTCTCCTGGCTCGCGAGTCGGCGCCCTTTGCCGCCTTCCCAGAAACTCCCAAAAAGGGAACTCCCAGTGGCACCGGCGCGGGCTCGTCGCTTACAGTTGCGGGGGCAGCGCCGGTATCACACCGGCTTCCCTTTTCACCTTCCTTGCGGAAGGACCGTCGCCGCGGACGCTATCTGCCGCCATCGCCTGGGTCAACCGCGCTCGGATCTGTGCGCGACGGTTGACCGAATGCCGCGAGATGCGCGAGACAGGCGACCAAAGGAACCCGCCATTGACCTCTTTCAGCCCGAACTGGCAACCGCCGGCCATCACGCCCCTCGACTCTGCCGTCGCGGCCAGCCTGCGTGCCGCCATTGATGGCAAGGCGAAACCGCCAGGCTCGCTCGGACGAATCGAGGAACTCGCCGTGCAACTCGGCCTGATCCGCCATCCCGGTGAGCCACGCGGCGAGAAAGCCGTCCTGCTCGTCTTCGCCAGCGATCACGGGCTGGTCGCCGAAGGCGTCTCGCAATATCCGTCGGCCGTCACCGTCGCCATGGTGATGACCTATCTGGCCGGCCGCGCCAGCGCCAATGCATTCGCCAACGCCAATGGCATCGAGTTGCGCGTCATCGATATCGGCGTCGCCGCCGAACTACCGGTGCATCCTTTGCTGCGCGTCGCCAAAGTGCGCATGGGCACGGCGAACGCCGCCCGCGAACCCGCAATGACGACGGCGCAGGCGGCGGAAGCGCTGGCGCATGGGACGCGCATCGCCATCGGCGAAATCAAAGCCGGCGCCGATATCATAGCGCTCGGCGAAATGGGCATCGGCAACACGGCCGCGTCCGCGTTGCTCGCGCATCGCCTCGCACCGGCCAGCCTCGATGACTGTATCGGCGTCGGCGCCGGACAGGACGATGCGGGCATGCGCCGCAAGCGCGCCGCCATTGAGATCGCCGCCGCACGCAGCGCTGCAACAGCGCCGCTGGAGGTTCTCGCCGAATTCGGCGGGCTCGAAATCGCCGGCATGGCGGGCGCAGTGCTCGGTGCTGCGTCGCAACGGCGGCCGGTGCTGGTCGACGGCTTCATCTCCAGCGTCGCTGCCCTGCTGGCGATCAGGCTGTGCCCGGAGGCGCGCGGCTATTGCGTGTTCGCGCATCGCTCGGCCGAGCGCGGCCACGACATCGTGCTGCAGGCACTCGATGCGACACCGCTGCTCGATCTCGGCCTGCGGCTCGGCGAGGGCACCGGCGCGCTGCTCGCCGTGCCGTTGCTGCGCGCTGCCGCGCGGCTGCTGACCGATGTCGCCAGCCTCGACGACGTGCTGGCCGGGCGCATCTAGATGGCGTGGGATCCGCATCTGCTCAATGCGATCCGGTTCCTGACGATGGTGCCGACGCCGCAGTCCGACGGCGCGCCGGCACCGGACTGGCTGGCGCAGGCGATGAAGTACTTTCCACTCGTCGGCGCCGGCATAGGCCTTGCCGCTGCATTGGTCTTCGTCGTCGCGCATCACATCTGGTCGCCGCTCATCGGCGCCATCCTCGCGGTGACCACCAGCATCGCGCTCACCAGCGCCCTGCATGAAGACGGCCTCGCCGACACCGCGGATGCATTCGGTGGGGGTTGGACGATCGAGAAACGTCTCGCCATCATGAAAGANNGATTGCCGCGCTCGCCGCACTGCCACTCTGGGCGGGCGTCGCAGCGCTGATGGCGATGCATGCGGCGGCACGCGCGATTCCGGCTGTGGTGATGAACCGCCTCGTCTATGCCGGCGAGACATCGGCGATGAAAGTGAGCTATGCCGACGCACCGGTGCCACGCGAGGCAATGACGTTTCTGCTCGTCACCGCCGCAATCGCCGCGCTGCCGCTGGCGCTTCTGTCGTTCAAAGCGGTTATTCTCGGCACGTTGTTCGGCGCAGCACTCGGCGCCCTGCTGGCGCGGTCCGCGAAGCGTCTGATCGGCGGCTATACCGGCGATGTGCTCGGCGCCATCGAACAACTGTTCGAGATCGGCTTCCTGCTCGGCGTCGCCGCCGCGTTCAGATAGGCCAGCGCAGCGGCAGTTGATAAGGCTCGCCTTCCGCGGTCTCTGCACCGCGGCCGATCCGCGCAATGGCCGCGCTCATGCGCCCGTCGCGGCCGAGCATCTCGTCCGCAAGTCTAACCATCAGTTTGTTCGGCGTCACGTAAGGCGACCGGCGCCGCAATTCATCGGCGATATCGGCTTCCCTGCCGGGATTGCGGTCGCACGCGATCGCGTAGGCGGCGGCGCTCGATCGGCTGATGCCGGCCCAGCAATGGATCAGCAACGGACGATCATCAAACGCACCGCGGCCGAAATCGAGGATCGCGCGCATCACATCCGCATCGGGGGCAATCAGATCCGGCGTGAGTTCGACGATATCGTGGAACGACAGCCGCACATGACGTTCGCGCGCAATTCCGCTCCAGTCGCGCGCCTCAGCGCTCGGCGACAGCAGCGTCAGCAGATCGAAACGCTGCAGCGAGGATGCCAGTTGAGGGAGCCCGCTTAACGAGCTGACATGGATCATGAGGCCTGACATTCTCGGCGAAAGCTAATCGTTCTGCCCGTCGAGCAGACGAACCGCTTCATACAGCGTGGCGGCACCGACGGCGAGTTGCTCGGGCGAGGTGTACTCTTCCGGACAATGGCTCTTGCCGCCTTTCGACGGCACGAACAGCATTGCGCTCTTGCCGATATGCGACATGAAGGCGGCGTCGTGGCCAGCGCCCGAGGCTAGGGTGGTGGTGGAATAACCCAGTTTGGCCGCGGCGCGGCCGAGAATATCGCGCAGATAATCATCGCAGGGCGATGGCGGGTTTTGCGAGATGATGCCGAACTTCGTGCGTTCGACCTTGGCACGCGCGGCGATCGCCTGCGTTTCGCGATCCAGCATCGCGACGAAATCAGCGACGATCTCGGCCTTCTCGGCGCGGATGTCGAGGATCATGCGGGCGCCGCCCGGCACCACGTTGGACGCATTGGGGCTGATCTCGATAATGCCGGTGGTGGCCACGAAATGCCCCTGTTTGCGCGCCGCGTACTCATTTGCCTGGCGCGCCACCAGCAGCACGATCTCCGCACCAGCGAGCGAGGCATCGCGGCGATATTCCATCAGCGTCGAGCCGGCGTGATCGGCAGCCCCTGTCAGCACGATCTCGACGCGGGTGATGCCGGCAATGCCGGTGACCAGCGCGATGTCGAGCTTGTTGCTCTCCAACACGATGCCCTGCTCGATGTGTAGTTCGAGATAGCCGGAGAATTCTGGCCGCTCCATCGTCGCAATTTTTTCGGGATCGCCGCCGACGCGCTTAATGGCAGCGGCCAGCGTCTCGCCGGCAGCATTGGTATAGGCCAGCATTTTCGCATCGAGTTCGCCCGCCATGGCGCGGCTGCCGACGCAGGACAGGCCGTATTCGCTGGGCTCTTCGGCCAGGAAATCCACGATCTCGATCGGATGCCGCGATCTGTAGCCCGACGCCTGCAATGCCCGCACGGCTTCGAGAGCCGTGAGAACGCCGGAGATGCCGTCGAACCGCCCGCCCGATGGCACGGTGTCGGAATGCGAGCCCAGCATGATCGGTGGCAGGCCCTCGACGCTGCCTTCGAGGCGCGCGATCACATTGGCGGCGGCATCCATGCGCACCGTCATGCCTGCAGCCTCATAGCGCGCCTTCAGCCAGGCTCGGCCGTCGAGGAAGCGCTGCGAGAACGAACGCCGCGTCCATGGCTTGTCGGGATCGGTAATGGCGGCGAGCGCCATGTGGTCGTTCCACAGACGATCCTGGTCGATGGGCGGTTTTATGTCGGCAATTTCGTTCAACAGAATAACTCGCGCGGGGGTGGCTGGTGCAGGCAGCATAAATGGTGAAAACTCCCGGCGCTATCCAACACAAGAAACGACGGGAGACAAAACGTGGCTCAGAAAATCGCATGGGTGACCGGCGGCGGCACCGGTATCGGCAAGGCCGGCGCGCAATCGCTGCTGGCCGATGGCTGGACGGTGATCATTTCCGGCCGCCGGGCCGAGGTGCTGAACGCCGTCGTCAAGGAACTCACGGCGGCAGCAAGCCGATCGAGGCCAATTCCATCGAAGCAATGCCGCTCGACGTCTGCAACGCGGCCGATGCCCGAAAGGTCGCGGACGCGATTCTCGCCAAGCACGGCCGCATCGATCTGCTGGTCAACAGCGCCGGCGTCAATCTGCCGAAACGCAGCTGGCAGGACGTCACCGAGGAAGGCTTCGACCAGATCGTCGATATCAATCTGAAAGGCGTGATGTATTGCATCCGTGCCGTGCTGCCGGCGATGCGCGCGCAGAAGGACGGCTGTATCATCAATGTCGCGTCATGGGCGGGCCGCATCGTCTCCCAGATGACCGGGCCGGCCTACACTTCGGCCAAACATGCGGTGCTGGCGCTGACGCATTCCTTCAACATGGATGAATGCGTCAACGGCTTGCGCGCCTGCTGCCTGTCGCCCGGCGAGGTCGCCACCGATATCATGAAGAACCGCCCGGTGCCGCCGAGCGCCGAGGTGATGGCGCGCATGCTGCAGCCGGATGACCTCGGCAAAACCATCGCCTTCATCGCGGCCATGCCGCCGCATGTGTGCGTCAACGAGGTGCTGATGTCGCCGACCTGGAATCGCAGTTTCATTGGCGGCTGACGTTGTCTTTGTCCTCGCCGGAGCAGCGAAGCGGAAGCGTGGGGCGTGACGGGTACCGTCTGTCCCCACGTGCGAACCTGACGCTGTCATTCCGTGGACGACGACGCTATGGGCGGCGAGAGGGAGCTCGGAATCTTGCAGCGCGATTCAACTGCGTTCTCGCGAGCGGAGAGCTGCGATCAACACGCCCGGATTCCGGGATCGCTCGCCGTCGCAAACGCCCCGGAATGACCGCGTGCGGTCAGCGCGGCACGACGGCGGTGGCTTCGATCTCGACGCGGGCGGTGCGTTCGACGAGGCGGACCACCTGCACCAGAGCCATGGCCGGATAATGCGCGCCGAAGATCTCGCGATAGGCTTTGCCGAGCTCTTTCAGGTTTCCCATATACTCTTCGATATCGACGACATACCAGGTCAGCCGCACCAGATGCTCCGGCTTGGCGCCGCCCTCGGTGAGAATGTCCCTGATGTTCTGCAGGGTCTGCCGCACCTGGCCGATGAAGTCCGGCTGCAGTTTCTCCTCAGCATCCCAGCCGATCACGCCGCCGGTGACGACGATGCGGCCATCGGCGGTCATGCCATTGGCGTAGCCTTTCGGCTTCGGCCAGCCCGACGGCTGCAGCGTGCGCACGGTCGATGGCGCGGCATCGTTCTTTGCGCTTGGCACCACGGTCAATGTCGGCCCCTTTGGTGACGTCACCGGGCAATACTCCTCAGTTCAAATTGTGGTTCAGGCGGCCGCGACGGAGGCCGTCTCGGCGGCCAGCTTGCGCAGCGCAAAGCGCTGCAGCTTGCCGGTTTGTGTCTTCGGTAATTGCGTCACGAATTCGATCGCGCGCGGATACTTGAACGGCGCAATCTCACGCTTGACGTGGTTCTGCAACTCGCCGACGAGTGCGTCGCTCGGCACATGGCCGGGCGCGAGCACTACATAGGCCTTGACGATCATGCCACGATCAGGATCCGGACAACCGACGACGCCGGCTTCCGCCACCGCATGATGGGTGAGCAGCGCGCCCTCCACATCCGGCCCGGCAATGTTGTAGCCGGACGACACGATCATGTCGTCGGAACGCGACTGG